>NZ_JAPMIW010000001.1:0-137693 GCF_033088395.1 Sporosarcina sp. GW1-11
TAATTTCAGTATCCTAAGAAAGTCGAGCAACGACATATTACTAACTAGTAGTAAGTTCAAGACACATCAATACGCTTCTGTATGTAGAAATGTAATTCGTCACTGAACCCACTTCGGCGCTGGCGGATGGCTCCCGCAATAAGCCAGAAAGGAAAGTGCACCTTTCTGTCTCATCGCTCCGCCTACCGCTTTTAAGGCGCCTTCGTTTTTTGTGTAGTTATTAGTTAGCCTTGTACATTGAAGGCGAAAAGTGAAATTCGCTAAGTTCCCAAGACTACAAAATTACACTGTACTCAAAAGCGAAGGCACAACTGCGGGGTCGGCCGAAGCAAAGAGACGACTAGTGTGAACTTTCGCTAGCCGGCTCTTTGTGGGAGGCAATTCCCCACGTGCCGAAGCGTTGATAGAATGCTACCTTTACGAACTTCAGTACTGAAAAAAGGTCGCGCAACGATCCAACACAAACTGTTTTTCCCCTGTACCAGAGCCTACTATAACTATCTTGTACCCAAAAAGCGTAGGCACAACTGCGGGGTCGGCCTCTCACGTGCCGAAGCGGCGACAGAAAGCTGATCTTTACGAACTTCAGTAACGTAAAAAGGTCGAGCAACGACTCTACACACTCTAGTTTCAGTATTGTACCAATGCACAAAAAGGCTGTCACGGAAAGTCGTAAGTTACGACTTTCTGGACAAGCCTAGATTTAAAGAATTATTTTTCGTCAGGAATTAATAGCAATTCTTCTAACTCATCTTCGTCATCATGGGCACCAATCACGTAGTTCGTATTATCATCCATACCATATGATTCACGAATCTTAGCCGCTATTTCATTACGCATATTTTTGTTTTCCTTAAGGAACTGCTTTGCGTTTTCACGACCTTGTCCTAAACGCTCACCTTCGTAAGAGTACCAAGCACCACTCTTTTGCACAACTTCTAATTCTGAACCTAGATCAAGAATTTCTCCTTCTTTTGAAATTCCTTCTCCGTACATAATATCGACTTCAGCTGTTCTGAAAGGTGGAGCTACTTTGTTTTTCACTACACGAATTCTAGTTTTATTCCCCATAATGTCGTTTCCTTGCTTTATTGCTTCTCCACGACGCACTTCAAGGCGGACAGAAGAATAAAACTTCAATGCTCTTCCCCCCGGTGTAACTTCAGGATTACCGAACATCACTCCAACTTTTTCACGAATTTGGTTGATGAAGACTGCAATGGTATTAGACTTATTAATCGCACCCGAAAGTTTTCGTAGCGCTTGGGACATTAAACGTGCTTGTAAACCAACATGTGCGTCTCCCATTTCCCCTTCAATCTCTGCTTTTGGTACTAATGCAGCTACTGAGTCGACTACAATGATGTCTACTGCGCCACTTCGTACGAGTGCTTCCGCAATTTCTAAGGCTTGCTCTCCCGTGTCAGGCTGTGATAGCAATAGCTCATCGATATTTACGCCAAGCTTTTGTGCATAGACAGGATCAAGCGCGTGCTCCGCATCGATAAATGCTGCCGTTCCACCATTTGCTTGAACTTCAGCAATTGCATGTAAAGCTACTGTCGTTTTACCAGAACTCTCAGGACCGTATACTTCGATTACTCGGCCGCGCGGATAGCCACCGATACCAAGCGCTGAATCCAATGCTAGAGAACCTGATGAAGATGTAGCGATTTGTAGATCTGTTTTCTCCCCAAGTTTCATAACAGATCCTTTACCAAATTGCTTTTCTATTTGTTTTAATGCCATATCTAGTGCCGCTTTTCGGTTGCTCAATTAAAATTCCTCCTCAACTCTTTTTCTATTTCTATTGTACCTTTTCTTATTGTATTACACAAGAAATAAACGAACGGGTATTCGTTTTTAAATAGATAGAAAATGAAAAAGTGTCCGATAATCGAAGAAGAATTCATTTTCATAGTCGATTTCGAGGGTAAAATTCAATACTTCACTTCTTTTTTCTCTTTCATTTTCTGAATCAAGTAATGCAATGCGAATTGTACAGAGCGCTTACGATTAGAATTGCGGGTACCAGATAGTTGAAGTTTATAAGAAACTGTTTCTAACCCCTCAGCTGCTATACCAATCCATACTGTTCCAGGTGGCTGTCCATCGTGCGGCTCAGGTCCAGCAGCACCGGTCAAACCGACACCAAATGTTGTATCAAATTTCCGTTGCACATTTTCTGCTAACGCTTCTGCACATTCTGCACTAACAATGCCATGGAAATCGAGTAAGGAAGGGGAAATATTCAGTTGCTCAACCTTCGCTTGTGCATTGTAAACTACGACCCCACCTTTAAGCGCATTACCGATACCAGATTCCGATCCAAGTTCAGCCATGAACATTCCAGAAGTTAAGCTTTCTGCTGCAGAAATTGACCAATCATTTTGCAGTAATAATTCCGTTGCTTTGGATGATAATGTATCATCATCCACTCCGTAAATAAAATCACCTACAATAGCACGAATTTGTTGCTCCACGGGAAGAATGAGTTTTTCCGCTTCTTCTTCAGACTTTGCCTTCGCAGTAATCCGTAGCTTCACCATGCCCGGAGAAGCTAGAGGCGCAATTGTCGGGTTTGTTTGGTTTTCCAATATAGACTGAATTCTAACTTCTAACTCCGATTCCCCGATGCCTTGAAGCTTTAATACTTTAGATACAATGATATCTTGTCTACCATAGACACTTAATAAGTAAGGAATCGCTTCATTTTCAAACATTGGCTCAAGTTCGCTAGGCGGTCCTGGGAGTAGAATATACTGTTTATCCTCTTTGCCAATCGCTATACCAGGCGCCATACCGTGTCTGTTAGGCAATACAGTTGCACCTTCTAGCACAAGTGCTTGTTGTTTATTATTTTCAGTCATAACTTTTCCTACATGTTTAAAATACTGTTGAATGGTTTCCATCGCTTCGGGATCTGATACTAACTCTCGTCCTAGTTCTTTTGCGATTGTTTGTTTCGTCAGATCATCTTTTGTCGGCCCAAGTCCACCGCTAAATATGAGAATATCTGCGCGTTGCTGTGCTAGCTGAATCGTTTGTGCCAGTCGTTCGGGATTGTCACCCACTACAGTATGGTAGTACACGTCAATTCCAACATCCGCTAATCTACCGGAGATGAATTTCGCATTCGTATTTGTAATTTGACCTAATAATAATTCTGACCCTACCGCAATGACTTCTGCTCTCATGAATGCAAACACTCCTCACATGGACTCTATTAACACTTTTCGATTCTTCATGAAATAGTCGACACCTGACCAAATAGTAAATACTAACGCGATATAGAGCATAATTGTGCCGAACGGAATTCCAATTGCTTCAAAGAAAATATTGTGTAACAAAAGGAATGAAATAGCTAATAATTGTGCGACGGTTTTTATTTTACCGAGTTGATTGGCAGCAACTACTTCACCACCACCCGCTAAGATTAAACGAAGTCCAGTTACAGCAAACTCTCTGCTAATAATAATGATCACTACCCAGGCAGGTGCGTTTCCCATCTCTACTAATAAAATGAACGCAGCAGAGACTAATAACTTATCAGCTAACGGGTCTAAAAACTTCCCCATATTCGTCACTAAATTATTCTTTCTTGCTAAATATCCATCAAGCCAATCTGTCGTTGATGCGATGATAAATATAATGGCACCTACTAAATGTTCAACCGGCATCTCTACTCCGCCGATCGCTATCATGCCCCAGCCAAAATCCACTGCCAAGAATACGATGAAAAATGGTATCATCATTACTCTTGAAAGCGTAATTTTATTAGGTAAATTCATAAAATTTCCACCTTCCTAGCTTTTCAATAGTCTATCCTTCTTCATAACAAAATAGTCATCCCTAGAGATGACTATTATTCTACGGTTTCTGTGCAATAATAATATTTTGCGGAACGAGGTCCGTCGGATAATCAATACGCTTTCCATTTATCGTAAGTTCCGTTACATTTGGTCGACCGACACGAATTCGAACTCTCTCTGCATCCGATGTGTCAATTTCAACGATTTCTCCAGCTTTCAACACCCTACCTCCTGGTGCAGGCATTCTTTCTACTCCTTGCTAATCGGTTACCGAAATCCATGAATCACCTGAAGTTTTAATAACTAAATTCACTTTTTCAGCATGTTTAAGTGTATAAGTAGTAGTCTCTCCAGACGTAGATGCATGTTCCAATTTTTGAACTACTTCTTTATTTGAATCCGTTGTTGGTTGTTCTGCCGGTTGTTCAATCACTGTATCGCCAGAATTTAGCGGATCACTTTCCAATCCTGTCTCCGTAGCTTTATCTCGTAATAAAATGTAAATAATCGCCAAAATGATTACTATAAATAAGGCAACAATAACTTTGGGCAACATTTCTTGTAATCTCGCATTGCGTTGTAGTCCTGCAGTGCTACGTTGAAGAACAGGAGGAACTGCTTTCTGCCGTTCTTCTTGGATGATATCTCCATGCTCCTCTTGATATAAAGCGAGCATTTCTTCCGAATCTAAACCAACCGCTTCTGAATATTGTTTGATAAATACACGGACATAAAACGCTCCAGGCATCATCGAAAAATTCTCATCTTCAATGCCTGCTAAAAAACGCTTCTGAATCTTCGTTTCATATTGCAAATCATCTAACGTTAAACCTTTTGCGATTCTCGCTTCTTTTAAACGCATACCTAAACTAGTCAATTTTTTCACCTACCTCATTCAGCAATTGCTACTTGTCCATCAATTAAACATGCCAAATCCGCCCATTTGATTGCGAGTAGACATTTGATCATTTTTCTCCAAAATATCATATGTGATTTCCTGATCTATCTCTGTTCGTAATTCAACAATAATATCGAAGTCGTCTATCGTATACTCCGAATGTTTGACGAACATATCGGGATGCTCCACGACTTTAATCGTTGGCATACTCATTATTTCACGAACTAATTGCATATGTCGCTCATCAGAAGATTTACGTGTGACAATGCCATCTAAGATAAAGATATTATCATTAGAGAACTCATCCCCCATCATACTCGTTCTGACTGTCTGTTTAATCATTGTTGAAGATAAGAATACCCACTTTTTATTAGCGCAAACACTAGCTGCGACGACTGATTCTGTTTTCCCTACACGTGGCATACCGCGTACACCAATTAGTTTATGGCCATCTTGTTTGAATACTTCTGCTAAAAAGTCTACTAAAATACCAAGTTCGCTTCGAATAAATTGAAACGTTCTTCGATCATCCGTCCCTCGTTGGATATAATGTCCATGACGAACCGCCAAAACGTCACGCAATTTTGGTTCTCTAATTTTATGAATGACAATCGTATCCATAGTAGATGCAATAAGTTCAAAACGCTTTATTTGTTGATCATGATCTGTTTGGACAAGCATACCACGATATCTGCCGTCTACCCCATTAATGGTCACAATATCCACTCGTAACATACCGAGTAAGGAAGCAATATCTCCCAGCAATCCAGGACGATTTACTTCTATCTCATATTCGACATACCATTCTCCCATTCGACACACTCTCCTACGTAATTTTTTACAGGATATCCGTCTGCATGTAGTTCTATAATAGCGGATAGCTAGAGTGAATAAAAGAAAAAAAGAAAAGGACTTAACGAACTGTCCTTTTCCTGAGGCTTCACATATACCAGCCACCATTAATCTGAATGATTTCACCAGTCATATAATCCGCTTTACCACTAAGCATAAATTCGGCCATATTCGCTATTTCTTGCGGTGTACCGACAGATAGAAGAGGGATTTGATCCATGACCATCTGTCGTTCCTCTAAAGAAAATTCCTGATTCATTCGAGTGTCAATCCAGCCGGGCGCAATCGCATTGACTCGAACGCCCGAGTAAGCAGCCTCTTTAGCATACGCTTTAACGAACGCATGCTGCGCTCCCTTTACTGCAGAATACATAACTTCCCCAGCCGCACCAGCACTTCCCCAAATTGAACCAATAAATAATACATACGATACGTTATTCTTACGCAGTTTAGCTGATAGTAACGCAATGAGTCGCGCAGGATTTTGCACATGAACTTTCCATAACTCCGCCATTTCTACAGCAGTCGTTTCAGACAATAACTTCACAACGGCTTGACCATTCGCTACAACAATCGCTTGTACTCCCTGTACCTTTGAAGCTAAATCATCCGCGGCATGCTCCGCTCTAAAGTCTGCCTGTACACTGCGAAATTCCTGATTTGGATACTGTGTTGCAAGCTCACTCTGCAATAAAGCTAGCTGATGACTATTTGAATTATAATGCAAATACAGTGACCATCCAGCTTCTGCGAGTTGTTTAGAAATGACTTCACCTATTCCACCAGATGCACCTAAAACAAGAGCAAAACGTGAATTGATCATGCTACTGGTGGTAGTACTTTAAAGATCGTGTAGCTACTATCATCGGAAAACGTTGCAAATGCCGCTCGTAATTTATCCATTGATAATTTTTCTAACGTCGGTACAACGTCAAACAAATTCATTTCATTAAATTCGTAACGTGTATATTGATTGGCGATAAATTCGATGGAGTTTAATGAACGCATAAATTGTCCGATTTTCTTTTTACGCATTCTTTCTAAATCTTCATCTTTCACAGGCCAGTTTTCTTTTGCTTCTTTGATCGTTTGACGAATCAACGCTTCTAATTTATCTGGTTCATCGGTATCTGATCCGACCATCGCAAAGCCATAGCCGTCTTCCATTGAAAATTCATAGGAAAACGATTCATCTACTAAACCTTCTCTATTGGCTTTTTCATAAAAGGAAGAAGTACGGCCAAATAAATGATCGAGCACTAAATTAGCGGAAAGTTCAGTCTCAAGCATTTCTTGCCCTTGCTGATTTGCTGCAGTGCACTTCATACCAATATTTAATTTTGGTTTCGAAACATCCATAGTTAAGACACGCTCTGGTATGTCAGCAGCTTTTATTTCTGAAGGAAATTGACGTTTAATCGGTTCTGGCTGATCAAATGACTTCTGTGCTTGATCTTCTTTAATAAACGCCATCATTTCTTCAGGATTCACAGCACCGACTACGAACAATAGCATATTGGATGGGTGATAGAACGTTTCATAGCAAGTATACAAATGCTCAGCTGTAATGTCTTGAATCGACTCAACCGTACCTGCGATGTCAATTTTTACTGGATGCTCTTTGTATAAATTTTCTATCGTACCAAAATATAACCGCCAATCCGGCTGGTCATCATACATCGTAATTTCCTGGGCAATAATCCCTTTTTCTTTATCCACAGTTTGCTCTGTAAAATACGGTTGCTGAACAAAATCGAGCAATACTTTTGTATTTTCCATCACTTTATTAGTAGCAGAGAAGAGATAAGCTGTTCTACCGAATGTCGTGTAGGCGTTCGCAGAAGCACCGTTAAGGCTAAACTTCTGAAACACATCACCATCTTCTTTTTCAAACATCTTATGTTCTAAGAAATGCGCTATACCATCAGGGACTGTAATGAATTCGTCTTTACCATGCGGTTTGAACGTCCTATCGATTGAGCCATATTTCGTAGTGAATGTAACAAATGTTTTAGAATAGCCACGTTTTGGCAAAATGACGACTTTCAGACCATTATCTAATGTTTCTGTATAAATTTTTTCTTGAAGTTGATCGAAAATTACTTCTTTCATTTGGAAGTCCCCTCCTTGCCAGATAATAGATAAACGACTTCTAGCTGTATTGTATTAGCCATTTCCTTCACATCTTCTAGTGTAACGGATTGCCATTTCTCGATTAACTTTTCTGCAGTAAAGTGTTCATCTAATTCTTTGTATTGATCATAAATTTCGATTTGACTGCGCGCGGAATCATTGGCGCTACGGATACTATTTTCTAGCAACGCCACTGTTTGATTCAACTCTATTTCTGTAATGTCACCTTGTTGCAAAGCAGTTAGTTGTTCACCGATTAATTGAACAGCTTTTTCTTCTAAATCTGCATCAATTCCTGCTGTAACATAAACAATGCCATAATGAGAAGCAAATGCACTATTTGCATAATAGGCCATACTTTCTTTTTCACGCACGTTCATAAACAATTTACTATGCGCAAAGCCACCGAAAATCCCGTTCGTGATTTGCATTTTATTGTAATCGGGATGATTGAACGTTACAGGTGTTGTAAATCCTAAATGCAATTTTCCTTGCTTCATATCCTGCTGTTCCCTAACTGTTTTTACTGATTCGACAGAATATGTATCTGTTTTTGCTGATAACTTTTGAACATCACGAGCTGCAAATGGTAAGTACTTTTTAATTTGTTCGATGATTTCTGATTCATCTATGTCGCCTACAACGTAAATATCGATTAAATCATTGGTAATCATCTGTTCATATGTTTGATATAAGCTTTCTTTCGTAATAGACGATACAGCTTCCTCTGTACCATAAGCAGAAACGGATGCAGGTTGATCAGGTCTCATAATTTCTAGCATACGTTTTTGGGCAAACCTTGTCTTATCATCATAAATTGAACGAATCCGATCACGCACATTTCGTTTTTCTCTGTCCGTAACGGCCTGATCAAACGCACCGTCTTTCACGTTCGGTTCGAAGACAACTGCTTGAATCAATTGCCACAGCTGTTTAAAAATATCTTCTCCTTCAAAGTACTCATCATTGACACATTCCGCAAATAACGAAACTGTATGCTCTGCGCTACGTTTGGAGACGTCTGTATACAAAACCGTGCCGTATAACTCATCTAACGCTTTACGCATTTCACTTTGCGTTCGATACTTAGCGTTCGAATCTTCCAGTACATTCGCAAGCACTGTACGCTCTGAAGCAGCCTTCTGCTCAAGTGGCGCTTTCCACTTAATCGTTACATTTACTGTCTTAAATTGTTCAGTCTTGCGTATATACAAATGAACGCCTTTTTGCAATTTTGTTTTGTTGAACATACAAACACCTCTCGTTTACCTTATTATATGTAATCCTACTCTTACTATACATTTTACTCACTGAAATAGAAAATAAATGGCACTAGTGCTAAAGATCGTCGTTATCTGCAACTTGATTAATTTGCTAATAGTATTACGATTGTAGACGATGTAATAAGGATAGTATAAGTATATCGTTTCGCTGCGTTTTGTTTTGGACGGACGCGTGTCTTAAGGGCCTGAGGTAAGCCAACCTTAACACTGTTGCTCCTCATATTATCCATGTACACAGTCTGAAAGCTACCTGAATACAATTCAGATAGCTTTCTAAGTTACTTATCGATTTCCTTTGATGTAAGGCTTTCCGATCGCTTTTGGTGCATTCGCTTTTCCAAGGAATCCAGCCAAAGCTAAAATCGTCAAGACGTACGGGAAGATGTGGAAATAAACTGACGGTATATCTGCTAAGAACTTAATACTTGATGAACTAATAGCTAAGGCTTGTGCGAATCCGAAGAATAACGCAGCGCCCATTGCACCTATAGGATGCCATTTACCGAAAATCATCGCAGCAAGAGCCATAAACCCTTGACCATTAATCGTCGCATGTCCGAAGTCATTCGTGATTGTCTGCGAATAGACTGCACCACCGATTCCAGCAAGTCCACCAGAAATAATAACAGCGATATAACGAATTTTCGTAACTTTAATTCCCATTGTATCTGCAGCCATTGGATGTTCACCAACTGAACGTAAACGCAAGCCGAATGGCGTCTTATAAATAACGAACCACGCAATAAACGCTACTGCAATAGCGATAATCGAAGAGCCGTACACTAGTTTAAAAAACATTGGCCCTATAATTGGAATGTCCTCCAAATATGGAATATTGAAACGTGGAATCTTCTGCTGAATGAAATCTGTCTGTCCTTTACCAAAAATCATCTTTACAGAGAATAATGCAATCGCTAAACCTAACATGTTGATTGCAACACCAGAAACTACTTGGTCCGCTCGGAATGAAATCGACGCGACCGCATGTAATGTAGCGAACAACGCGGATACAAGCATCGCCACTAGTAACGAAACCCAAGGCGTCCATGCACCTAATACATCTGCAAAAAACAGATTGAAAAGAATACCGATGAACGCTCCCATAATCATAAGACCTTCCAAACCAATGTTAATAACACCGGATCGTTCAGAAAACACACCACCAATTGCTGTAAAAATAAGAGGGGCAGCGGAAGCAATCGTTATAGGAATGATGAAATATAAAATATCTAACAACTTACTTCGCCTCCTTCTTATTCTTACGTAAACGTACAAGTCCTATACGGATGATGTATCCGCAAGCTACGAAGAAAATCACTAATGCGATGATGATTGATACAATTTCTATTGGAATTCCTGCAGCGTTTGGCATATTGTTTGCTCCGTATTTTAAAGAACCAAATAATGTAGCACCGAAAACAACGCCGAGTGGTGTATTGGCACCTAATAACGCTACAGCGATTCCATCAAAACCAATACCCGTAAAGCCACCCATTAAAGAAATAGTACCAAATGTACCTAATGCCTCCATTGCACCGCCAAGACCAGCAAACGCACCAGAAATAACCATTGCCATCACAATATTTTTATTTACACTCATTCCAGCGTATTGCGAAGCATTTTGGTTAAAACCAACAGACTTTAATTCAAATCCAGACTTTGTTTTCTCTAAAATAAACCACATGACGACTACCATCGCTAACGCAACGAATATTCCATAATGCAATGTGGAGAAGTCAGTCAAATTGGATAAAAAGTCAGATCTCAAAGATGCTGTTGGCTGGATACGGTCCAACTTGAATCCGCCACCCGAGATCGTCTTAATCAGTGCGTTGACCACATGAAAAGCAATATAGTTCATCATGATTGTCACAATAACTTCATGCACATGTAATTTTGCTTTTAAAATACCCGGAATAAGTCCCCACAAAGCACCTGCTACCGCAGCTGCTATTAATGCAAGTGGTAAGTGAATGATTTTAGGAAGTTCAAACGCCATACCTACATAAGCAGCTGCAAACCAACCAACGATCAATTGTCCTTCTACCCCAATATTAAAGAGTCCTGTGCGAAATGCGAACGCAACCGCTAGACCGGCTAAAATATATGGACTGATTTGACGAATCGTTTCTCCTATTACATACGAATCACCGAATATACCATTCCAAAGCGCGGTATATCCTGCCACCGGATCATAGCCACTAATCAGCATGACAACCGCGCCTACAAGCAGCCCTAAAATAATAGAAATAACGGGCACGAGGATGTTTATCATTTTATTCGACATGATGTTCATCACCATCTTTCCCCGTATCTACCATCTCTTTATCAACTTCACGCTTTGAATGACCGGCCATCATTAAACCGAGTGCCTGCTCCGTTGTTTCTTGTGGTACAACTGTCCCGACAATCGCTCCATCATAAATAACAGCTATACGATCCGATACGTTCATTACTTCGTCGAGCTCAAAGGTAATAAGTAGAACTGCTTTTCCACTGTCACGCTGTTCGATTAAGCGTTTATGAATAAATTCAATCGCACCAACATCCAATCCTCGAGTTGGCAAAGCGGCAATCAGTAAATCAGGATTCCGCAGAACTTCACGTCCGATAATCAATTTCTGCTGATTACCTCCAGATAAAGCTCTAGCCAATTCATGTACTCCTTGCGTACGTACGTCGAATTCTTTAATTAACTCAGTAGCTTTGTCATTCACTACTTTATAATTCATGATTCCACCTTTAGAATATGGCTCATGATAATACGATTGTAGCGCCGCATTGTATCCAACAGTGAAGTCTAATACGATTCCATGTTTATGACGGTCTTGTGGTATATGCCCAAGGCCAGCTTCGGTAATTTTTCTAGGCTTTTTATTCGTAACGTCTACTGAGTTAATATAGATTTTTCCACTTTTCACTTTTGTTAGTCCCGTGATTGCTTCGATTAACTCAGATTGCCCGTTACCATCAATTCCTGCAATCCCAACGATTTCTCCACGACGCACAGAAAGGTTTAACTCTTTTAACTTAGCTACCCCACGATAATCATTGACAACAAGATTTTCAATTTTCAACACTTCTTCTGTTGGATGGGAAGGACCTTTTTCAGTTTTAAATGTTACTTGACGTCCAACCATTAGTGTCGCAAGTTCTTCGGGATTGGTTTCTTTTGTAATGACGGTTCCAATTCCCTTCCCTTTACGAATAACTGTAACTTTGTCAGACACACTCATAATCTCCTGTAGTTTATGAGTGATTAAAATGATAGACTTTCCTTCCGCAACTAGCTTACGCATTATATTCATCAACTCTTCAATTTCCTGTGGAGTTAGTGAAGCTGTCGGCTCATCAAATATTAAAATGTCTGCACCACGATAGAGTGTTTTAAGTATTTCAACACGTTGTTGCATACCGACCGAAATATCTTCAACTTTTGCATAAGGATCGACATCCAAACCATACATTTTTGAAATCTCCGCTACTTTCTTAGCAGAGTCCTTAATATTAATCATGCCCGATTTCGTGGGCTCACTACCTAAGATAATGTTTTCTGTCACGGTTAAGTTTTCGACTAACATAAAATGTTGGTGAACCATCCCGATCCCTAAATCATTTGCTATGTTCGGATTCGTAATCGCCACTTTTTCTCCATTAACACGAATTTCACCACCGTCTGGCTGGTACAAGCCGAATAACACGTTCATCAATGTCGACTTCCCAGCACCATTTTCACCTAACAATGCATGAATTTCCCCTTTTTCAAGTTGCAATGTAATATGATCATTCGCATAGAAGGTTCCGAATTTTTTCGAGACATCCAACATTTCAATTACATATTCCAATTCAATCACTTCCTTGCCAGTAATAGATTTCAAAAGAATCTAGCGAGAATATTTTGTAAGCTTCGCCACTTTCTACGAACGCTCACATGGTATGACCCCATTTATCATTAAGTACTAAAATTAATAAAATAAAAGTTCCAGAACATGCGTCAGGGAACCTTTAGTTTACAAATTTTAATGAAATAAAGACCGGTTTATACGCCGGCCTTTATCTTATTTCATCATTACTTTTTCTTTTCAACGAACTCTGGCACTTCAATTTCGCCATTCGCAATTTTTTGTGCGAAGTCGTCAATTTGATCTAGCACATCTTGCGGAATTGCACCACGTGAATCAGCAAGAGATATACCTTCATCTTTCAGACCATATACTTTTGTCTCGCCACCAACTAATTCGCCATCCATAGCTAATGCAGAGACATCCTTAACTGCAACATCTACACGCTTCAACATAGAAGTAAGTGTAACGTTTGCATCGCCAACTTTACCTTCTTCATACTGGTCGGAGTCAACTCCAATTACCCATACGTATGCATCTTTATCTGCTTGTTTACGTTCTTTTGCTTCAGAGAATACACCGTTACCTGTACCACCAGCTGCGTGGAAAATGATATCTACGCCTGAAGAATACATACGGCCTGCTTCAGCTTTTCCAAGTTCGGCTTTGTCAAATGCACCTACATATTTACTATCTACTTTGACTTCTGGATTAACCGCTTTAATACCTTCAATGAATCCAGCTTCAAAACGCTCGATTACGGGATTATCCATACCACCGATAAATCCAATTTTGTTTGATTTCGTCATCAACCCAGCTGCAACACCTGCAAGGTATCCACCTTCTTGCTCCTTGAACAAGATGCTAGTTACATTTGGCGCATCTACTACACCATCAATAATTGCGAATCCTGTATCTTTCTGCTGTGCTGCGATATCACTAATTGCATCTTCCATTAAGAAACCTACACCATAGATCAGTTTAAAATCACGACGAGCTAAGTTATTCAAGTTCGTAGTGTAATCAGCTGGGCCAGTTGACTGTAGGTATTCATAACCGCCAGTTCCTTTTTCCCATCCTTGTTCTTCACCGAATTCTTTAACGCCTTTCCATGCTGATTGGTTGAAAGATTTATCGTCTATTCCACCAACGTCAGTTACCATGGCAATTGAGAATTCACTTTTTTCTCCGTCTTTTCCCGCTGCCGGCTTGTCTGCAGCATTATCCTTGCCCTTATCAGTAGAACCACATGCTGCCAACATTGTACCTGCAGCAAGCACTATAGACATTGCTAAACCAAATTTTCTTTTCGTCATTTAAATGACCTCCTTTATGTTAGTCTTGGTATGAAATCATGACGCTATACGTCTTATACCCGTTTCCTTACAACTTGGAACCTAAACTTATCAGCACGAAAGAAATTTTCTGAATACAAGATCATTTTCCCTTCTTCGCTAAAATGCTCTTGAAAGAGCGCTAACAATGCTTGCGTTGAATCACACGATAATGCTTTAAACGCTTCAGGATGATGACTAATAGGCTCTATTTCAGCCACTGCTTGTCCAATTTGTATCAATCCAGATTTCTCGATTAGGTCAAATAATGAAGTGTGTAACTCACTTTCCAATCCTTCTGGTAAGTATTTTTGAAGCAAATGGTCTATACAATAGACAACTGGTTCACCATTTGCTGTTCGAATTCGCTTGATTTGGATAATCATCTTTTCTTCTGTTTTAAAGCGCGCGGCTAACTCTTTGGGAATTGGAATGAGAGATATTCCTTGAACGATTGTGCCAGGCTCCATATTTGCTTGGCGGATCATTGTAGTAATACTTGAAAGCTGCTCAATTCCCGAACGAACGATAGGCTGCGAACTGACAAATGTACCGACTCCATGTTTTCTGAAGATTACTTTCTCCTCTTCCAATACACGTAGCGCTTCGCGCAATGTCGCTCGGCTTACTCCTAGCATCTGTGATAGCTTTGCCTCAGATGGAAGACGTTCATGTTGTTGAAATTGTCCAGATTCTATATCTTGCTTTAGCCGTTCAATCACTTGAACATACAAAAGCCGTGGATCTTTCTTCACAAACATTTTACCATCCCTCCAAGACGTCAGACCTCTGATCACTTATAGCTTCACTATATCACCTTCTTTTGAAGAAATAAATATCAAGTTGACGTACAAATAAAATTGTAAAGTTCGGTCGATTTTAATTACTATTAATTAAGAATCGAGATCGGACTTACCGATCATCACTTGTCTTGGCTTACTTCCTTCAGGAGGGCCGACAACACCACGTGCTTCTAGTTGATCGACAATACGTGCAGCTCTTGCGTAACCCACTCGGAAACGTCGTTGAATCATCGATACTGAAGCTGTCTGCATTTCAACTACCATTTGCACTACTTCGTCATATAGATCATCTGTTTCTTCGTGTAAAGGCACATTTTCTACTTCTGTTGGAATCATTTCTTCTTGATACTGCGCTTTTTGTTGTTCAATAATGAAATCAACAACTGCTTCTACTTCTTCATCCGAAACGAAGGCACCTTGAACGCGTGTTGGCTTCGATGCGCCTGCAGGAAGGAATAGCATATCCCCGCGTCCTAGTAACTTCTCCGCTCCGCCACTATCCAAAATCGTGCGTGAATCAATAGCAGATGATACAGCGAACGCAATTCTTGAAGGTATATTTGCTTTAATAATCCCTGTGATGACATCTACACTTGGTCGCTGCGTAGCAATAATCAAGTGAATCCCTGCGGCTCTCGCCATTTGTGCCAAACGTGTTATGGAATCTTCCACATCACTAGAAGCAACCATCATTAAGTCTGCTAACTCATCTACAATGACTACGATATATGGCATTCGTGGATGCTTTTCATCATTGTCTTCATTCCACTGTTCAATGTGGTTATTATAGCCTTCAATATTCCGAGTACCTGTATGAGAAAATAATTCATATCGACGTTCCATCTCAGAAACTACTCGTTGCAATGCTTGTGCCGCTTTTCTAGGATCCGTAACAACTGGTGCCAATAAGTGCGGTATACCATTGAATACATTTAATTCAACCATTTTCGGATCAATCATCATCATTTTCACTTCATGCGGTTTCGCACGCATAATGATACTCATGATAATGCCGTTTACACAGACACTTTTACCACTACCCGTAGCTCCTGCTATTAAAACGTGTGGCATTTTATTGAGTTCTGTTAACATCGCTTGTCCCGTCACATCACGCCCTAGACAGACGAGCAACTTAGACTGCGCGCGATTATTTTCTTTGGATTCTAGAACTTCACGTAAACTAACCATCGCAACTGCATTATTTGGCACTTCGATTCCGACAGCGGACTTGCCAGGGATCGGTGCTTCAATCCGAATACCACTCGCGGCTAAAGCGAGCGCAATATCATCTGACAAGCTGACGATTCGGCTCACCTTTACACCTGTATCTGGAAGAATTTCATACTTCGTAACAGCAGGTCCTAAGTGGACTTGTGTTACGCGTGCTTTCACACCGAAGCTTAGAAAAGTTTGTTCCAATTTCTTAGCATTCGCTTGAATCAAGTCATACTCACCTGATTGATCACTGGCAACAGGGGGTTCTAGTAAACTAGTTGGCGGAAGGATATAGGCTTCGTTTTCTTGCTCCCCAGCCATGACTGGATAATCAGATGCACCATCTACATCTGCTTCTTCATTTGCTTTTGTTTTCGGTTGGACTTTCGAATTCACTTCATCTGGAAAAATGCTTAGTTGTTCTGCATCTGTCCAAGTTTCCGGAGAGGACTGTTCAATTTTCGATGTGAAACTTGAAATGATAGGTTCACTCATTGACTCCTGCGTCTCGACTACAGGTTCTACAAGTACCTTCTCTTCCTTAGGCTTCTGCTTACGAGCAGTGCGTGATAACGCTTTGCGTCGTTCTTCTGGCGACTTCACCGGCTTCTTTTCTCGTGCCGACCACTTTTTCTTCATACTCTCTATCACTACTGGCGTTTGCTCCGCTAAATATGGAATCAACGCTTTGCCAGTCAATAAAATAATACCAATCAGCAATAACAAAATACCCGCCACTGTCGCACCTGACGAATCGACCAACGAATAAAACATCGCGAACAATACCGCTCCGATCATACCGCCGCCAAGCGTTCCCGTTTGTTCAAACATACCTCCACTCGTCACAAGAACTTTCCAAGTCTCTTTTAATGCTGAGTTTGACATTAGGACTTTGCTTTCATAAAGCGTCTGAAATAGATGCACATGACTGAATAACAACAAACTACTCAAAACGAATAAGCAACCGAGTACGATACGATGCTTATAACCGCCTACTTGTCGTTTAATCATGAACACTAAAGCTTGTACGATAATGATAAACGGTAATGCAACATGCCAGTTGCCTAGGAGAAATCGGGAAATAGAAGCTAATCCTCTACCTATGACACCATATTCAAATATCATGATGATGGCTAAACCTATTAATACGACACCAATAATTTCAAACCAGAGCGGTTGTAATGGACTTTGTTTTTTCTGCTGTTGTTTTTTTTTCGCTGGTGCTTTCTTCTTCGCTCTTTTTTTCGCTGCCATCTGCTTACACCCTTTCTTAAAAAAAGATTTCCAGCCAATGAAGGCGTGGAAATCCCTTTTTTATTGCAAGCGTCTAATCAGTACTCCATGATGATTGGAATAATCATCGGGCGTCTTTTCGTTTGCTGATATAAATAAGAACTTAACGTCTCACGGATCTCTTGTTTAATGTTTGTCCATTCAAACGTCTCTTTATTCACATACTTTTCTACGATCTTACGGATTAGCTTTGTCGCTTCTTCGAAAAGCTCTTCCGATTCACGAACATAGACGAAACCTCTTGACACGACTTCTGGTCCCGCTGCAATTCTCTTTTGCTTTCTGTTCAATGTCACAACGACTGTGAAAATTCCATCTTGAGACAATAATTTACGATCGCGTAGCACGATATTACCTACATCGCCTACACCAATTCCGTCAATTAAGACGTTACCAGCTTGCACTCTACCACTCATGCGCAGCTTATCATTCTTATACTCAACGATATCGCCTTTATCCGCGATGAAAATACGGTTTTTAGGTATGCCAACCTCTTGCGCAACTTTCGAATGAGCAATCAGCATACGATATTCGCCTTGAATCGGAATGAAATATTTTGGTTGCATTAAATTCAACATCATTTTCAAATCTTCTTGTGAACCGTGACTAGAGACGTGAACATTTCTTGAAGACGTTAGCACCTTTGCTCCTGCCTTCGCTAATTCATTCATCATCTGAAACATAGAAATTTCCATTACAGGTGACGGAGTGAATGTAA
The DNA here is from genome assembly GCF_033088395.1 of Sporosarcina sp. GW1-11. Classification (NCBI taxonomy): domain Bacteria; kingdom Bacillati; phylum Bacillota; class Bacilli; order Caryophanales; family Caryophanaceae; genus Sporosarcina; species Sporosarcina sp. GW1-11. Next base: position 18,184 of record NZ_JAPMIW010000001.1, read on the forward strand.
TCAATACGGTATCTGTATCTTTAATATTAATCTCTCTATGATGCTTGCGTACGATTTTTTCTAATGCTTCAAGTGGTTCCCCTTGGTTACCCGTGATGATGATTACAATATCTTGATCATCATACTTATCCATATCTTTCACTGAAATGACGATATCTTCTTCTACCTGCAAATAGCCTAGACGTAGACCTACTTCAAAATAACTTTCCAAACTCTTACCGATAACAGCTATTTTCTTCTGTTTTGCTGCCGCTTGATCAAGCACTTGCTGAATCCGAATAAAGTTAGATGCATATAGCGCAACTAAAATTCTTCCCTGTGCTTCGTGGAATGTCTTAGACAAACGCTTCTCAATCACCGATTCAGACGTTGTGTGACCTGGGCGCTCTGCTTCAGTAGAATCAGACATCAAAATAAAGACGCCTTCTTCACCTAATGCAGCCATTTTACCTATGTCTGGACGGTATTTCCCTTTTGCAGCTTGGTCAAATTTGAACTCGCCCGTATTAACAATCGCACCTTCACTCGTGTGGAAAACGATTCCTAATGAATCAGGAATACTATGCGTTGTATTAAAGAATGTCACATGCGTTCGCTTAAAGTTCATGCGGCTACGGTTTGTTACTTCAAAGAAGCGGACATTCGATGGAGCAGGCATCTTTTTCAAATGTTCCTTTGCAAGTGCAAGTGTCAATTTCGTACCGTAAACTGGTGCTTGTACTTTTTGTAGTAAATAAGCAATTGAACCGATTGCATCTTCGTGTCCATGTGTCAAGAAGATTCCTTTGATACGATCTTTGTTCTCTTCTAAATAAGTCATATCTGGAATAACGAAATCTATTCCTAGCATTTCAGTTTCTGGGAACATTAATCCCGAGTCCATGACGAACATTTCATCATCAATTTCTACGATGTACATCGCCTTACCAACTTCTCCAACTCCACCTAGTGGAATTACTCTTATTAGTTCATTTTGTATTTTAGTCAATTTGTTTCCTCCTATATTCTATTCCCGTTCACAACGACTAAAACCCATTATACGAGATAGTAGGTGCTCTGTACAAACAAAAAAAGCCGGATTGTTCATCCGGCTTCACTTTCTTACACAATAAACGTTGAATTTTTGAATTTTTCTAGTGCAACATCAACCATTGCTGCTTCACTTGCATCCATTGCAACTAACGGCAAACGTACGCCACCTGTTGGTACGCCTGCCTTTTCCAGTGCATATTTCACGGGCACTGGATTCGGTGTGGAGAACAGCGCCTTAAATACAGGCAATAGCGCCCGGTGTAGCTGAGCTGCTTTTTTTGTTTGTCCGTTTTGAAACGCTTTGACCATTTGTTGCATTTCATTTCCTACTACGTGAGCTGAAACAGAAATAATTCCTCTGCCGCCAATCGAAAGTAGTGGCAATGTTAAACCATCATCACCACTGTACACTTCAAAATCGTCCGCGGTATTTTCGATGATTTTAGCCATTTGTTCAAGACTTCCACTTGCTTCTTTAACAGCCTTTATATTCGGAATTTTAGATAACGCAATGATTGTTTCTGGAAGTAAATTCACTACAGATCTACTAGGAATATTGTAAAGCAATACAGGTAATGACGTTTCTTTGGCAATTGTCGAGAAGTGTGCGTACAACCCTTGTTGATTGGGTTTATTGTAATAAGGGGTGACGAGCATAATCCCATCTGCTCCGGATAGCTCAGCCGCCTTAGTCAACTCAATCGATTCGGCTGTATCGTTTGTACCTGTTCCCGCAATGACTGGGATACGCTTATTTACAACCTTAATAACAAAATCCAATAGCTCTTTTTTCTCCGACATGGTAAGCGTAGGTGATTCGCCTGTTGTACCACTGACGATAACAGAATCTGTCCCATTTGCGATTAAGTGTTCAAGCAAGCCCGAGGTTTTTTCATAATCAATCGCACCATCTGGAGAAAAAGGAGTGACCATTGCTGTCCCTATATTTCCAAGCTTCACGTTGATCATCCCTTTTCTTAGTCATACTTTCTTTTTGTAATCAGTCGACAAGCGCTTCAGCGATCTGCACTGAATTCAGGGCAGCGCCTTTTAACAAGTTGTCTGACACAATCCATAGATGAAAACCGTTTGGATGATTTAGATCTTTACGAATTCGACCAACAAATACTTCATCTTTGCCTTCAGCGTAAAGCGGCATTGGATACACTTGCGCTGTTGGATCATCTTGTAAAACAACCCCAGGAGCATTTTGTAACAATGCCTGAATATCTTTTGTCGAAACGTTTTCTTGATCAATTTCAATATAAACAGATTCAGAGTGACCAGACACAACAGGTAGTCTGACACAAGTAGCTGCTACTGACATGTCGTAGTCATTAAAGATTTTCTTCGTTTCGTTGATCATTTTCAACTCTTCTAACGTGTAACCTGATTCATCAAATGAATCGATTTGTGGAATTGCATTGAACGCGATAGGATAATGACGTTTTGCAGCTGCTGATGGTAATACTTCCGCTTCGATTTCACTGCGGTCAGCAAATTGCTTACTTTGATTTTCTAATTCATCAATAGCTTCTACACCTGCACCTGAAACGGCTTGGTAAGTAGAAACGATTAATCTGCTTAGGCCATACTTATCTTTAATAGGTTTCAGTGCCGCCACCATTTGAATTGTTGAGCAATTCGGGTTCGCAATAATTCCAGAATGGTTTTTTAAGTCCCCTGGATTTACTTCAGGAACGACAAGTGGTGTGTTCGGATCCATACGGAATGCACTTGTATTATCAATAACAACTGCTCCACGTTTCACTGCTTCATGTGCAAACATTTCTGAAATACTCCCGCCCGCACTAAAGAATGCAATGTCGATTCCTTCAAAAGCTTCAGGTGTTGTTTCTTGTACGATGTATGTTTCTCCACCCGCTTTGATCTCATTGCCAGCAGAGCGTTTGGACGCCAGTAACTTGATAGATTGAGCAGGAAATTTACGCTCCACCAATTTTTCAAGTATTTTAGTTCCTACCGCTCCAGTAGCTCCGACAATTGCAACATTTACATTCTTCATCTCGATCTTCCTTTCAATTATTAACAAGGTAATTTAGGGTTTAAACGAACAACCACAGCTCGTTAATTGTTATTGAACGAATTATAACATATTTTGTGTAATTTAAAAATCTATTTTTATGCATCTTTATGCATTATCAATAATGGTTGTAGTTGTTTACCGTTTATGGCGGACACTGTAGTAGCTGTTAGTAGCGAAAAATCTGAAATTAATGAGTTCGGTTTTTTTATGCAGTCGTCCTGTCCGAACGGTATAAAATAAACATCCTTCATATTCAATAATTTCACGAGATTCATTGCGTTCAGCCCTAATGCATCGTTTGTCGATACACCTAGTACAACTGGTTTGCCGTTACGCAATGTCGCTTTGGCTGCCATTAAGACCGGTGAATCAGTAGCCGCATTTGCGAGTCTACTCATGGAATTACCCGTAAGCGGTGAAATGATCATACAATCTAGCGGGTTCGTCGGCCCAAATGGCTCAGCTTCTACAATTCTCGATACGACCTTTTCTCCTGTCGCTTTTTCAATACGTTTAATCCACTCTTCTCCTGTGCCAAAACGCGTGGCTGCGTGAAGTACAGAATGCGTGATGATTGGAACGACTGACGCCCCCGCTTTTCGTAGCGAATCAATCATCGGAAGCAATTGATCATATGTGCAATGCGAAGCTGTAATTCCTAATCCGATTCGTTTTCCTTCAAGCATTTAGCTCCCCTTTCTTCTGAATCCATTCTCAAAACAGCGTCAACTACTACAGTCGCCGCGTCCACAGGAAAATGTATCCCCGGCAATTTGAGGTGTATCGTATAGTATTCAGAAGTTGTAGAAGGCTTTAGGCAACCGGGCGCTGAAGCTACATCGAAAATACGTCCTGCATGTTTCGGATCTAGCCATTGAGAAGGTATAGTATTTACTAAATAACCATCTGTAAATACTGTATCTTCCGTTAAGCGTATAGAACCATAACCTACTATACCTGCTTCAGCCAGCTGTTCATCAGACCTTGCCACGACGGTTATAGAAGCTTGTAAGCTATGCAATGTTTGCGCGATAAACCAGCAACATAAAAATGTTTACCGGCAATCGTTCGCTTCGTTTGCGCATAAAACACATGTACAAACGCTTCTGCTGTCAACTGCGCATTTTGCCAAATAAATTGTTCGTTTAGTAAATAACTTCTATGATGTATACCAATTTCATCTAGCTGATCTACCCATTGCTGAGCTATCTGCCCCGTATAAAGCACAGAAGAGCGTTGGAGGAGGGTAGGAGGAATAGGTTGTGCCATGGATAGAAGTGGAAGGATAATACGATCCGGCTGCCACGCAAGCAACGTTTGTTGAAGTTCTTCAGCAAATGAATCAATCGCAACATAACGACAACTATGTCCTGCTTGATTTAGTAGGTCTGCGGCTAAAAGTAATCGCTGATCGGTTCCAACAACAAGCCATTTATTCATACTCGGTCACATCCTTACGATCCAGTTCATGCGTTTTTCCAAATAGAATTCGATCTTCTCCTACTAAGACAATTTCATGCCAAGGAATGTATTCAATGACATCTGAATCTTTTTGACGAAAAAGATTTTTTCCAAGTTTTTTTCTAATTTCAAAACCTATAATCTCACCTGTTTTGTGATTAAAAAGGAGATCGGTATCTGCCAAAAACCCATACCGCATTCCCTCTTCGACTTGGATCAACTCTTTTTGTGCTAACTCAGATAACAGCATAAATAGTCCTCCCTTTCTTATGATCTCTTTCATCATATGTATAGAAAGGGAGAACTCGACTAGTTCTGCATTTTTTTATATTGTTGAATATTCTCTTTGGGGGCGATGATTGATGTCGCTCGATCACTCGTTAGAATTTGTTGGGCCAACCGATAAACACTACGTTTTTCAACTTTTTCAATTTGCTCTACTACATGTTCAATCGTTAAGTGTTTCCCTAGCACTAATTCATTGCGTCCATTGCGATACATTCGTGATTCAGTACTTTCTAATCCAAGAACAAAGCTTCCTTTTAGCTGTTCTTTTGCATTTCGCAATTCCTTATCCATTATCCCGTCGTGCAATAGCTCTGCGATGACTTGTTCGATCGTTTCATATGTCTCTTTAAAGTTTTCGGGCGATGTTCCACAATAAATTACGAAGCCTCCAGCGTTCTCATACGCCGCATAATACGTATAGACAGAATATGCTAACCCTTTATTCTCCCGCACTTCCTGAAATAGTCTTGAAGACATCGTGCCGCCAAGAATACTGTCGAATAAACTTAATTCGTAAATTTTATCATGCGTGGATGGTAACGATGGATAACCGAAGCATATGTGTGCTTGTTCTATATCTTTCGTTTTTATAATTTGTTTCGCCGCAAAGTCCGGTAGCACGATTTCATCTTTTAAGGCTGTCGTTAATTTACTTTGATAATATCCGAAATGTGCTTCGATTAACTTAATGAGCCGATCATCATAATTTCCAGCAATCGAGATTACTAGGTTTTCGGGACCATAGTGATGTAACATGAATTCGTCTACCATTTCTTTTGTAAAACGTTTAATTGTTTCCACACGTCCACCGACTGGCTTTCCAATTGGATCATTTGGGAACATAGCTGTCCAAAGCTTTTCATCTACATCTTCATCAGGCATATCTTCCACTGAAGATATTTCATCTAAAATTACGGACTTCTCTTTCTCCATTTCTTCATCCTTAAATTGTGAATGGAAGAACATATCAGATAAAATTGTCAGCGCGTACGATGCATGATTACTCAACACCGTTGTATAGTAACAAGTCATTTCTTTTGATGTGAAGGCATTTAAATCGCCGCCGATTTGATCGAACTGCTCAGCGATCATTCTAGCCGTTCTCGTAGCTGTCCCTTTAAATAGCATATGTTCGATGAAGTGAGCAATCCCTTCTTGCTCCGCTGTTTCGTCAGAAGAACCTGCATGCACCCATAAACCAACAGCTACAGACTTTACGTGTGGCATTTTCTCATGAATGATACGTACCCCATTCGGGCAAATATGTGTTTCAATCATCGACTTCTCTCCCTTTTTAAAAAGTACAAAAAGCCTTCTTCGCCGCAACTTGTGCAGGAAGAGGCTTTTTAACCTGTTGATTATTCTTTATTTGCTTTTTCTTTTGCTTCTTTTTCTTCTAAGATCACGACTTTTCTAGAAAGATTTACTCGTCCTTGTCTATCAATTTCGATAACCTTTACCAATAATTCGTCTCCAATTTTCAGCACGTCTTCAACTTCTTTTGTACGCGCTTCTTGAATTTCAGAAATATGAAGCAAACCATCTTTACCTGGGAAGATTTCTAAGAACGCACCGAACTTCTCAATACGCTTTACTTTCGCAAGGTAGTATTCGCCAGCTTTCGCTTCACGAACGATGTTTTCAATCATTTGCTTCGCTTTCTCATTCATCTCAGAATTTGGAGAAGCAATATAGATTGTACCATCTTGTTCTGTATCAATCTTCACTTGAGTTTCTTCAATAATTTTATTGATCACTTTTCCACCAGGTCCGATTACATCGCGGATTTTATCTGGATTAATATGAATGACAATAATTTTCGGTGCGTATTCAGACAACTCTTCACGTGTTTCAGAAATCGTAGTCAACATATGATTAAGAATTTTAATACGACCGACTTTCGCTTGTGCAAGTGATTCTTCTAAAATTTGACGAGAAAGTCCATCAATTTTGATATCCATTTGAAGTGCTGTAATACCTTTATCAGTTCCTGCTACTTTAAAGTCCATATCACCTAAATAATCTTCCATTCCTTGGATATCTGAAAGGATAGAGTAATCTTCGTCTTTTTTGATCAAGCCCATTGCGATTCCTGCCACTGGAGACTTAAGTGGTACACCTGCGTCCATCATAGCCATTGTTGAAGCACAAATTGATGCTTGTGAGGAAGAACCATTGGACTCTAATACTTCTGCTACAAGACGCATTGTGTATGGAAATTCAACTTCATTTGGAAGTACTGGAAGCAACGCACGCTCTCCTAATGCACCATGACCGATTTCACGACGGCCTGGTCCACGTATAGGTCCAGTTTCACCAACACTGAAGTTCGGGAAGTTATAATGATGCATGAAGCGCTTGGAATCATCTGAGCCTAATCCATCAATCATTTGGCCTTCACCGAGTGCGCCTAACGTACAAACACTCAATACTTGCGTTTGTCCACGTGTAAATAAAGAAGAACCGTGTGCGCGTGGTAAAAGACCTGTTTCAGAAGATAATGGACGAATCTCATCAAGCCCACGGCCGTCTGGACGGACTTTATCTACCGTGATCAAGCGACGCACCTCGTCTTTGACCATTTGTTCTAGGACAGCTTTTACTTGTTTCATGGTCTCTTCATCGGACTCTTTCTCGATATAACGATCAAGGACTGCTGTTTTTACTTCATTTATCGCGTCTTCACGCGCATGTTTTTCTTCTGTCTGAATCGCTGCAATCAAATCACCCTCGCAGAAATCTTTTACTTCTTTGTTGATATCTGCATCTAATTCGAATAGTTCGATCTCGAATTTTTCTTTACCGATTTCTTGAGCGATTTGCTCTTGGAATTCAACCAATTTTTTAATTTCATCATGACCGAACATAATCGCTTCTAGCATGATATCTTCAGAAATTTCTTTCGCCCCTGCTTCTACCATATTAATCGCGTCTTTTGTACCCGCAACGACTAAATCGAGATCAGATACCTCTAGCTGACTTGGGGTTGGATTGACGATAAATTCACCATCAATACGACCGACTTGAACGCCTGCGATTGGTCCATCAAACGGAATATCTGAAATAGACAATGCTAAAGATGAACCGATCATCGCAGCGATTTCAGAAGAACAATCTTGATCTACTGACATCACAAGTGAAATGACTTGAACATCATTACGGAAGCCTTCAGGGAACAAAGGCCTAATTGGTCGGTCAATTAAACGACTAGTCAAAACGGCATTTTCTGAAGGACGACCTTCACGCTTAATGAATCCACCTGGAATTTTACCAGCTGCGTATAATCGTTCTTCATAGTTTACTGTTAACGGGAAAAAATCTAGAGGTTTTGGTTTCTTGGAAGAAGTCACTGTGGAAAGTACTGTTGTTTCGCCATAACGAACGAGCACAGCACCATTTGCTTGCTTTGCAAGTTGTCCAGCTTCGATTGTCAGTGTACGTCCTGCCCAATCGAGTGTATAAACTTTTTTCTGTTCTGACATTGTAGATCCCCTCTCTATTTGTGAAGCTTATTCAATTGACAGTATGTAATTAGTAGTAGTGTATCAAAAATGACATATTTATGCGATGTTTAAATTCTTGATCCCATAGAAAAAAGCGGGCAAAGCCCGCTTTTTAGTCTTATTAACGGCGTAAGCCTAGTGTTGCAATAAGATCACGGTAACGTTGAACGTTAGTTTCACGTAAATATCTTAAAAGACGACGACGTGTACCAACCATTTTGTACAGACCGCGACGTGAGTGGTGGTCTTTCTTGTGTGTACGCAAGTGGCTGTTCAAGTTATTGATCTCTTCAGTAAGGATAGCAATCTGAATATCAGCAGATCCAGTATCATTTTCATGAGTTTTGAATTGATTGATAAGCTCAGTTTTGCGCTCTTGTGTAATAGCCATCCTTTTCACCTCCTAAATAAAAGTATCCCCATCTCCCGAGCAAACGTTGGTGAGTCGTGTTGCCAAGAAGTGGTTCGTGTTTATGACACTGCTTTATCATATCACGGCATTCTTTCAGTTGCAACAACCAACTCTAGTCGTTTAATAAGTCAATCGCTATTTGTTTATCTTTAGCGATTTGCTCCTTTAATGCATCAAATGAATCAAACTTCCGCTCTGACCGTATTCGATGTAGCCAATCAATCGAAACTTTCTGTCCGTATAAATCCAGTGTAGCATCAAGCAAGTGAACTTCTGCAATCGCACGACGATGTTCTGGATCATGAAACGTTGGTTTGACACCCATATTGCAAACGCCTTTGTACCATGTATCGTTAATTAAACATTGTACTGCATAGACGCCGTTAGCCGGGACAATATGTTCTTCTGAAGTTTGAATATTTGCAGTCGGGAAGCCTAACAAGCGACCTCGCTTTTCTCCATGTACCACTTCCCCGAACGTTCGAAATGGACGTCCTAGTAACGTAGCAGCTGCTTCTACATTACCTTGCGAGAGTAATTCGCGAATCTTTGTAGAAGAAGTTTTCCCTGTTTCATCAAATGTAACTTTCGAAACTGTCGTCGTTCCATACAATCCGCTAGCAAGTTTGCTCATGTCTTCCATTGTACCTGAACCTTTTACGCCAAACGTAAAATCAAAGCCTGCCGTAACATGCTTAACACCTAATCCTTTAATAAATACATCAATAAACTGTTCAGGTGACAAGCTAGCTAGATTCCAATCAAAACTAACGATGAACAGTACATCCACTTCTAAATTTTGAAGCAGTCTTACCTTCTCCTCAATAGGAGTGATGTAGCCAACATTTTTATCAGAAAAGAGCTGGGAAGGATGTGGATCAAACGTCATAACAGCTGTCTGTATCGCTAAGTCATCCGCTGTTTTTTTCGCGGAACGAATGACTGCTTGATGTCCTTTATGTACACCATCAAAAAATCCGATCGCTAAAGAATAGGCGTGATTCTGACCGATATCTACTTGATCGGGGTAACGTAATCTGTAGATTTCCATTTCTATCTCTCCTTACTCATTGGGCAATAACATTTTTTCTGGCTTCATCAATCCAGGTTTCGTCGGATGATTTTGATAGATAGCCCATATTTTTTTTTCATACGTCATAATAATAGACGGATAATCATTCAATAACGGATGCGCTGGTAACACTTGTCCATTTTTAATATGCTCTATATCCGAAGTGTCTATTTCCACTTTTGGAAAGTCGGTCAATACGTTTTCAATTGGCAACAAAATAGAGTCTACTATTTCCGCTTCCATGAACTCCGCTACTTCCGCTAACGTTTTACACTCTGCCTGACGAAAATTACCTGAAGCCGTTCGTACTAATTTTTCCATATGTGCTGGATAGCCAAGAAGTTCACCTATTTGCACAGCAAGCGTTCGAATATATGTACCTTTTCCACAGCTCACACGAATGGAAAATGTGACTTGTTCCCCCGCAAAATTTTCTTCTTCATCTAAAAGTTCTATTTGATGGATCTGTACTTTACGTTCAGGTCGTTCTACTTCTATACCTTTTCTTGCATACTCATAGAGTCGCTTGCCCTTTACTTTTACAGCTGAATACATTGGTGGAATCTGTGTAATTTCACCTGTTAACTTATGTAATGCTTCCATAATTTGTGCTCGTGTAAATTCTTTATACGAGTTATCACTAGTAACAGTTTCACCTTGTGCATCTTCCGTTTCCGTAGATCGGCCGATTGAAACTTTCGCAATGTATTCTTTGCCCGCATCTGTCACATACGATGCGACTTTCGTTGCTTTCCCTATACAAATGGGTAGTACACCTTCTACTTCAGGATCCAGTGTTCCTGTATGTCCTACCTTTTTTGTACGTAAAATCTTTCGAAGCTTAAAGACGCAATCATGTGATGTCATCCCTTTTTCTTTCCACAAAGGTAATATTCCGTTCATCTTGCCCCTTCTTTCTGTGGGTTCATTGAAAAACCTCTTAGATAAGAATAGAGGAAGTCATTACGCTTAAGCGATAATGAACTTCCTCCACATTTTTACTGCTTGTCTTCATCATTCACTTGACGAATTAAGCTCTCAATACGATTACCGTACGCAACCGATTCATCTAGCTCAAATTCGATTTCAGGTGTTTTACGCAAACGAATTCTCTGACCAATTTCAGTCCGGATGAATCCTTTGGCTTTAGAGAGACCGATCAACGTGTCTTCGCGCTCTTTATCTGTCCCAAGAACAGAAATAAACACTTTTGCCTGTTGCAAGTCGCCTGTTACGTCTACGCCTGTAATCGTAACGAAACCGATGCGCGGGTCTTTCAACTTTTGGCCGATAATTTCGCCCAATTCTTTTTTCATTTGTTCAGCAACTCGATTTGCACGCACTGACACGAACATTCACCTCGTTCTATACTCATAAGTATTCAACTGCACACGCGGTCATTTCCCACTCTGGATTTGATTCGAATAGGCGAATGGCTCTTCTCACTTCGCGTTCAGCCGCATCTTTAGACGATGCGACAGCAACTATAGCGAAAGTCGTCCTTTGCCAAAGATCTTGATGATCTATTTCTGCGACAGAAACATTATAGGAATTTTTCACTCGATCTCTCATTCGATTTAAGACAGCTCGCTTATCTTTAAGCGATGCCGCAGTCGGAATGAAGAACGAGCATTCCGCGTACACAATCATACTCGTTTAATTTCTTCCATTACGTAAGCTTCGATGATATCGCCTTCCTTGATATCATTAAACTTTTTGATCATGATTCCACATTCATAGCCTTTTGCCACTTCTTTTGCATCGTCTTTGAATCGCTTCAATGTATCAAGTTCTCCTTCAAAGATGACAATGTTATCACGAAGGACACGAACACTAGAGTCACGTGTGATTTTACCATCAATTACATAACTACCTGCAATTGTACCAACTTTTGTAACTTTAAATGTTTCACGAACTTCAGCTTGACCGATTACTTTTTCCTCGTATTCAGGATCTAGTAAACCTTTCATTGCTGATTCGATTTCTTCAATTACTTTATAGATTATGCGATGTAGACGAATATCAACGCCTTCTTCTTCCGCAGCACGTTTCGCATTCGTATCTGGACGTACGTTGAATCCAATAACGATCGCATTCGAAGCAGCCGCTAATGAAATATCAGATTCGTTGATCGCACCTGCACCGGTGTGGATGATCTTGACATTAACACCCTCTACTTCAATTTTCATAAGAGAAGACGCCATTGCTTCAACCGCACCTTGAACATCTGCTTTGACGATCAAGTTCAATTCTTTCATTTCACCTTGTTTCATTTGATCGAATAAGTTGTCTAGCGTTACACGTGTCTTTTCCACACGTTGTTCTTGAAGCGCTTCTCCAGCCCGTGTTTCACCAATTTGGCGTGCAGTTTTTTCATCTTTAAAGACAACAAAACGATCGCCCGCTTGTGGCACGTCACTTAATCCAGTGATTTCTACTGGCGTAGATGGACCTGCTTCTTTTACCCGACGGCCTAAGTCACTGACCATCGCACGAACCCGTCCGTACGTATTACCGACAACGATCGGATCTCCTACATGCAATGTACCGTTTTGTACTAGCAATGTAGCAACAGAACCTTTTCCTTTGTCAAGTTGCGCTTCAATTACAGTACCACGTGCTCTAATCGATTGATCCGCAGTAAATTCGCCTACTTCTGCAACCAATAGAACCATTTCAAGAAGTTGCTCGATTCCTTCACCCTTTAGTGCGGAAATGGGTACGAAGATCGTATCTCCACCCCAGTCTTCTGAAACTAAGCCGTGTTCAGTCAATTCTTGCATAACACGATCTGGGTTAGCAGACGGTTTATCCATCTTATTTACTGCAACAATGATTGGAACTTCTGCTGCTTTTGCATGATTGATCGCTTCAATTGTTTGCGGCATAACGCCATCATCTGCAGCCACGACTAAAATCGTCAAGTCAGTTACTTTCGCTCCACGCGCTCTCATCGTTGTGAAAGCTTCGTGACCCGGTGTATCTAAGAATGTGATTTTCTTATCGTTTACTTTGATTTGGTACGCTCCGATATGCTGCGTAATTCCGCCAGCCTCTCCTTGCGTTACTTTCGTATTACGAATCGAATCGAGTAAAGTTGTTTTACCGTGGTCAACATGACCCATGATCGTAACAACGGGTGGTCTTTCTTCCAGAATACCTGGAGTTTCTTCTTCTTCCTCTTCAGGATCTTCAAAGTAAATCTCCAAATCGGTAACATCGATTCTGACTTCTTCCTCAACTTCTACACCATAATCCGCACAGATTAGTTCAATCGCATCTTTATCCAACTCTTGATTAATCGTCGCCATGACACCAAGCATGAATAATTTTTTGATGATTTCAGAAGGTTCCTTACCTAATTTTTGAGCTAATTCGCCCACTGATAATGATTCATAGAACGTAATTTTTTCTGGTAGAGGCTTTTCAATCTTTTGTGCTGGAACTGCTGGACGATATCGACGACGTCCTTGGTTGATTCCACGTGCTGCGGGTCTTCCACCACGACCGCCACCTGGACGACCTCCGCCACCTGCTGGACGTGCACCAGGACCAGCACTTTGACCTTGTCTTGGCTGTTGATTACTGCCTTGTGCTGGTCTAGATTGCTGTGTAGAACCTTGCCCTTGTGGACGATTTGCTGAAGTTGAAGCAGAACGGTTAGCTCCTTGAGTGCTTTGACTACCTTTGTTCGCACTCTGATTAGTACGACTATTGGTGCCTCTTGGAGAAGATGTCCCAGAAGTAGAAGCTGGTTTAGCGTTTCCACCTTGGCGATTGCCAGAAGGACGCTGAGCTGGTCTATCTGTCCTTTGATTATTAGTTGGCTTATTTCCTGATGCTGGTGTTGCACTAGTTGCTGATCTAGGGAATTTCTTATCTAGTTTCGCTATAGTTTCTGGTTCAAGATACGCCATATGTGTAGTTATTTCAATGTTCATCTTTCCTAATTCATCTATAATATCTCTACTCGTCTTATTCACTGTTCTGGCATATTCATGTACTCGTATTTTCGTCATTAGCCCACCCCCGGTTATATTCGTTGAGGAGCTCGGATAATTTTTTAGCGAATCCTTTATCCGTTAGCGCCAAGACCACTCGTGCTTCTTTACCAATCGCATGCCCAAGGTCTTCACGACTCCCAAATACATGCTTCTCAACGTTGTAAGTATTACATTTATTAGTTAACTTTTTCATCGTATTTGCAGATGCGTCAGCTGATAGTATGACTAGCGCTGCATTACCTGAACGCACTTCTGTTACGACTAGATCTTCACCCGTTACAATTTTCCGCGCACGGGCTGCTAGACCAAGCAGTTGATAAATTTTTGTTGGATCTTTCATTTGATCGCCTCTCGACGTATCGCATGCAAAAGATCCTCATACACTTGCTCAGGAATCTTCACACCCAACTGATTTTCAATTGAGCGTTGCTTACGTGCTTTTTCTACAGCACCTTCCGTCTTTGAAACGTATGTACCGCGACCTGATTTTTTGCCTGTCAAGTCTACAGATACTTCTCCTTCTTTCGTACGGACGATTCGAATCATTTCTTTTTTAGGAAGCATATCACCTGTAGCTGCACATTTACGCAAAGGGATTTTCCGATTGTTCGACATCAGCATGCAATCCTTTCCAAATCAATATTCTTCGTCTAGATCTGCGTATAAATCAATATCTTCCACCTGTTCAACTGGCGCTTCTTCTTCATACTCGTAAGCTTCCAAGTAGTCTTCTTCAGCGCGAGGATAGATCCCTAACTCTCTAGCATCGGTTTCACTCTTGATATCGATTTTCCAACCAGTCAATTTAGCAGCCAATCGTGCATTTTGACCTCTTTTACCGATAGCTAGTGATAATTGATAATCTGGTACGACAACTGTTGTAGAGCGTTCCTCTTCATCCACTTGGACATCAATAACTTTTGATGGACTCAATGCATTTGCCACAAATACGACTGGATCTTCAGACCATTCTACAATATCGACTTTCTCACCGTTTAATTCATTGGAGATGGATTGAACGCGAGCACCTCGTGAACCTACGCATGAACCGACTGGATCGACTTCTTCGTTCGTTGTATGAACAGAGATTTTCGAGCGATCTCCAGCTTCTCTAGCAATCGATTTAATCTCAACTGTTCCATCATAAATTTCAGGAACCTCTAATTCGAATAAGCGACGCAGCAAACCTGGGTGTGTTCTAGAAACAAACACTTGCGGTCCTCTTGCTGTTCTTTCCACTTTTGTAATATATACTTTAATACGATCATGTGGTGCATACGTTTCCGTTTGAATCTGTTCGCTAGAAGGCAAAACTGCTTCTACCTTGCCTAATCCAACAAATAAATTTTTAGCATCCATACGCTCGACGATTCCGTTGACGATGTCTTCTTCACGATCGATATATTCTTCGTAAATTAGACCACGTTCAGCTTCACGTACCCGTTGTGTAACGACTTGTTTCGCTGTTTGTGCAGCAATTCGTCCAAAGTCGCGTGGTGTGACTTCTTCTTCGACAATATCAGCAAGTTCGTATACAGGGTTAATGACTTGTGCATCTTCGAGTGAGATTTGTAAGCGCTCATCTTCTACTTCTTCTACAACATCTTTTCGTGAATAAACTTTCATCGTGCCTTTATCTAAATTCAAATCAACTCGAACGTTTTGTGCTTGGTTAAAGTTTCTTTTATATGCAGTTACTAGCGCTGCTTCAATCGCGTCCACTAACACTTCTCTTGAAATACCTTTTTGTTGTTCAAGAGCTGTCAGTGCTTCGAGTAGATCACTACTCATGTTCATCACTCCCACATTCTATTATCATTGCGCTTACCTACTTTGCTAATTACAGTCAATTACGACTCGGCATAATTTCGTCTAGTTTTTTCGAGCTACGTGAAAAAACTGTGACATTAGCCGAACACTTAACTCATTCAACAGTACTTTAAGTCTCCCACCAAATGAAGTTAAAAATCTATCGCTAGACGAGCAAACGCAATTTTCGTTTTATCAATTTCTACTAATACTTTTCTAGTCTTCATGCGTATTTCCACTTTTGCGAAGACCGGACCATATCCGAGTAAATATCCCTCAAACTCTTTCAGTCCATCTATCGGTTCATAAGTCTTGATGAACACGTATTGGCCTACTGCTTTTTCAAAATCTTCATCTTTTTTCAATGGTCTTTCCGCTCCGGGAGAAGACACTTCAAGGAAGTAATTTTGTGTGATTGGATCTACTCGATCCAGTTCCTCACTTAGCTTCTCACTAACCGCCGCACATTGATCGATATCAATTGCTCCTTCAGGCGTGTCGATATAAATACGTAAAAACCAATCACGGCCCTCTTTCAAGAACTCCACGTCAACCAGTTCAAGCCCTAATTCTTCAACAATCGGACTCGCTAACTGTTCAACTACCTCTGTAATTTTACTCAATGATATCCCTCCCGAAATTCAAAATAACAACAGAAAAGAGCGGGAAGCCCCACTCTTTTCCGCAAGACGTATAGCAAAAGTTGTTTCAATCGTATCATAAGGGCATTTACAATGCAAATGATGCAGCTGTAAGTCTCAATCAAAACAATGATAATTGATTGGCATCTGGCATTCCCTCTAAACAACCAAAGTTGTCTAAATACTCGACGATTGTTTTCGATACGCGACCTCTCTTTTGGAAGTCCTCTTTTGATAAAAACTCTCCATCTTTACGCGCTTCGACAATCGCTTTCGCAACGTTCGTACCTAAAGAAGGTACCGCATTAAACGGTGGGATCAATTGATTATCTTCAATAATAAAGCGAGTGGCATCGGATTTGTATAGATCTGGTTTCGCAAAAGTAAATCCGCGCTCTACCATTTCAAGTGCAATTTCCAGTACAACAACCAAGTTCTTCTCTTTCGGTGGTGCGTCCAACCCTTTATCATTGATTTCTTTAATCTTCGCACGGATAGATGCCGAACCTTTAGACATCGTCATTAAGTCGAAGTCTGTTGCACGCACGGTGAAGTACGTGGCGTAATACATGATTGGGTGATGTACTTTAAAATACGCAATACGAAGCGCCATTAATACATAAGCAGCCGCGTGCGCTTTCGGAAACATGTATTTGATCTTCTTACACGAAGCAATATACCAACCAGGTACTTTATTCGCCTTCATCTCAGCTTCGAATTCTGGTGTTAATCCCTTTCCTTTACGAACGGATTCCATAATTTTAAAGGCCAATGATGGTTCTAGTCCTTGATAGATCAGGTAAACCATAATATCATCACGACAACCGATTACTTCGGATAGCTGGCAAGTTTTATTTTGGATCAATTCTTGTGCATTGCCAAGCCATACATCCGTTCCATGAGATAAACCAGAGATCTGGATTAATTCAGAGAATGTGGACGGTTTTGTTTCTTCCAACATTTGTCGAACGAAACGAGTACCGAATTCTGGCACACCTAGCGTCCCTGTTTTACAATCGATTTGCTTTTCAGTGACACCTAGTGATTCTGTTCCGCTAAATAACGCCATAACGCCTTCATCATCTGGCGGAATCGTTTTTGCATCAATTCCTGATAAATCCTCTAGCATTTTAATCATCGTTGGATCATCGTGACCTAGAATATCCAATTTCAATAGGTTGTTATCTATCGAGTGGAAGTCAAAGTGTGTTGTACGCCAACTGGATTGTATATCATCTGCTGGAAATTGAATTGGCGTAAAATCGAAAATATCCATCGTGTCTGGTACAACAATTATTCCACCGGGGTGCTGTCCTGTATTTCTTTTCACACCAGAACAACCTTGCACAAGTCGATCGATTTCCGCTCCACGCATTTGTAAGTCATTATCGTTCATATACCCTCGGACGTAACCGTATGCAGTCTTTTCAGCAACAGTTCCAATCGTTCCTGCACGATACACATAGTCTTCCCCGAATAATTCCTTCGTATAATTATGCGCGTGAGCTTGATATTCACCACTGAAATATGACAATAGGTAAACCTTTGATATTATCGCCGGCTTTTCCCCTGTCCCACACCGTACGTGACCCTTTCGGCGTCATACGGCGCTCCATCGTCTTTATATTTACGATAAATTAAACAACTAACGCTTGGAATCCTACAACCTTGCGTAGTTTATTGAGTTTCTTTAATGCTTTTTCATCTAATGAATAGACGAGTTTTACTTTTGCAGGGTCTTTCATCGGAAACTTTGTATGGATAAGGGTATGATAATCCTTTTTAATAATCACAAGATTGTCGTACTCATCAGTTCCACCCATTTTAGTAGGTAGGATATGGTGACAAACACAGTTGATTGGCATTAACCGCTCTCCTGTAATATGGCACTTTCCTTTTTGCGCGACATATTTACTTATCCGATTATTTTCATACAAAGTAGATTTTGATGAGAAGTTCCCTCTTCTTAAATGTTCAATTTCAATGGCTGTTACATGAATTAGTTCTCGATGTATTCTTTGACGGTCTTCTTTGTTGTAAACCGTAAATGTAGGGTCTCTTTGACCTCGTATTTGATGCCGAATGGATTCAAATGGATATACCAGTATGCCATTACTTTTAAATCGTTTGTAATTGAAATCGTCATAGAACTTTTCAATTACAGCATTCTTCTCTGTTGTCGGGTTAAAAATGTTCCGATACATTAAAGTTTTGATTTTAAAGTGTATCGTATGTCTAACATCATTAAAATCAACCGATACCCTGGTGGCAATCTTATAGTAATTATGAATCCCCAACGTAAATGCATTGAGGTCAAGAATCTTTTTCGGCGTTGGGCTTTTCCGTATTTGACTTAGTTTATATAGATAAACCTTCGTCACTTTTTCTTTTGCCTTCGGGGATATTTTTGAATTTACAATATACCCCGTTTTAGCTGTCCCTTTTTGTACCGCTCGAAAGCGTACACCTAGAAAATCCGTTCCATTCTTTCGAAGGTTTGTGATTTTACTTTTATCAGGACTAACATCTAAGCCCAAACGCTCGTTTAACCATTTCGTCACAGCAATGAATAACTTACGGGCATTTTCATAAGAGTTTGTAAAGATTTTGAAGTCATCTGCATAGCGAACAATGTAACAAGGCTTTAACCTTGTCTTCTTCAAGGCATCTGTACGATTCCTTTTCAGTTTATAGTTCACTCTTGTCGGTTTTGTTTCCCATTGATTTGAAATCCACCAGTCTAACTCGTTTAACACGATATTAGATAACAAAGGAGAAAGTATCCCGCCTTGTGGTGTTCCCTTATCAGGTACTCCTTCACCGTCAATTTCTGCTTTTAACATCTTACTGATAATACTCAGCACTTTTTTATCTCTAATACCAATAGCCCAAAGCTGTTTGCTTAACTTTTTATGATTTACATTATCAAAGAAACCTTTAATGTCTACATCGACTACAAAGTGTTGATGACTATGATTGACCATATGGTAGCATCTCGCTAAGGCGTCGTGCGTATTCCGATGTGGTCTAAACCCGAAACTTGATGGATGAAATTTTGCCTCAACGATTGGTTCAAGAACTTGTAGAATCATTTGCTGAATCAGTCTATCTTCAATCGTCGGTATACCAAGAGGACGTTTATCACCATTCGGCTTCGGAATCATCACTCTTCTAACCATTTCCGGTTTGTAGTTTTCTAATTTTCTGCGAGCCATTTTAATGAGCATATCTTTATTCATCTTATTAAGATGTTTAATCGTATGCCCGTTTGAGCCTTTTGTTTTGCTCCCAGTATTGCTTTTCATGTTTCGATAAGCAAGGAGAATATTTTCTTCCGACACGATTAAATCGTATAACTTCTTAAAATACCTTCCATTTTTACTTTCAGCATATAAAGTATCAAACTTTTCTTGAACATTAAAGTATTCATTGTTTCTTAACTTTTGAACCATTAAGTCAGCCAACTAATCACCTCAATCGGTTTTCGTTTCTGTTTGGTCATACAAGAATACTGACTTTTGTAGGATTTGTATCGTAAAAGACGACTTAAGCCCTTCCCTTGGAATTGTTTTACCCTCAAACCTATTCAATCTATTCGGTTATCATCGGCAATTCCTACAAACGGTACTACGGCTTTACTGCCGCTCCGATAAATCTTCATTATACTTTACAGCTTTCTGAAGAACGACTTTCAGGCGATGTGTAATCATCTCAAGTCTTCGGAGCTTCCCACGTTCCATTAACTCTATCTATCGCATAATTCCCTTAGGTTTCCTCTAAACTCCGTCTAGCTTAATGGCTCCTGTAAAGCCATATGGATTTTCATAACCTAACGTTTACTCATCCACACTAGAAAGTCCATTTTGGACCCCTATGCATTTCTACATAGTGACATTCACGAAGAGTCAGTCGAGGATTCGTCCAGATGAATCTATCCATTCTAACCATAGGAATTTTATAGACACCCGACCTATCATTTACAACCAGTAAGGTCTTTCCTCACCATTACGTGCTAGGGTAAACTTCAGCCGACTTTAGCGGGCTTCAAACGACTTCTGCTATTTACATTGCTTCCATCGCTTGCCGCAGATTCAGTGAGTGTGTTTCAGGGCGTTACTCCATCATTCCACACTTCAAGTTAACAGTTCTACTAGCCGAAACTAGTGGCTAATCTTTTCAATTAGCAACGTGGCACACTCAAATCAATATCGGGTACTTTATCTCCTGCGAAACCAAGGAATGTTTCGAAGGGAATATCTTGTCCGTCTTTTTTGAACATCGTTGCACACTTCGGACACGCTTTATTGGGTAAGTCATAACCAGAACCTACCGAACCATCATCAAAGAACTCGTACGTTTTACATGATGGGCAAACATAGTGTGGCGGCATTGGATTTACTTCAGTAATTTCCATCATTGTCGCAACGAATGAAGACCCTACCGAACCACGCGAACCAACTAAATATCCATCATTAAGCGACTTTTTAACGAGTTTATGAGAGATTAAATAAATAACCGCAAAACCATTATCAATAATGGAGGTTAATTCCTTTTCTATGCGCGCTTCAATAATTTCTGGCAGCGTATCACCATAAATGTGCCGAGCCATTGAATACGTCAGTTCACGCACTTCTTCATCTGCGCCTTCTATTTTTGGTGTATATAAGTCATCCTTAATCGGCTGGACATCACCGACACGTTCTACTATTTTCAGTGGGTTGTCAATGACAATTTCTTTCGCTACATCTTCACCCAAAAAAGCAAATTCCTTCAACATTTCATCTGTTGTTCTAAAATGTACGGCTGGTAACGAATGACGATTCATCGGATTGGCCCCACCTTGGGAGCGAACGAGAACTTTCCGATACGTAGCGTCATTTTCATCAAGATAATGGACATTGCCTGTTGCACATACTGGTAAACCTGTCTTCTTACCTAGTTTCAGCATTTTACGCATAATATCTTCTAAGTTCCACTCATCACGAATGAGATCTAATTCAAGTAAGTGTGAATACACAGGCTTTGGATGAATTTCAAGGTAATCATAGAAGCTCGCGATTTCTTCAACTTCTTCCATTGGCTTTTGCATCAACCCTTCAAATACTTCCCCTTTATCACAACCTGACCCAACTAGTATTCCTTTACGGTACTTTACAAGCAACGACCGTGGAATACGTGGTACGCGATAAAAGAAATCCATATGCGAAATCGATACTAGTTTAAATAGATTTTTTAGTCCTTCGTTATCTGTCACAAGTAACGTACAATGCGATGGTCGCGATCGTTTATATGCATCGCCTTCCCCAATATTTTTATTGAGATCATCTAACCACTCAATACCTTTTTCCTGTACATCTGTCAACAAGCGAAGGAATAAATATGCCGTCGCTTCTGTATCGTAAATCGCTCGGTGATGCTGTGTTAGTTCAATATCGAACTTTTTGGCTAACGTATTCAGTCGGTGGTTACGCAGTTCCGGATAAAGGAAACGCGAAAGTTCTAGTGTATCGATTACAGGGTACGCTTTTACTTCTATTTTAGCCCGCTTACATGAGGCATAGAAAAAGCCCATATCAAATGAGGCATTATGTGCAATCAACACTGCGTCCCCGATAAATTCAATAAAGTCTTCCATTACTTCAGATACTTCAGGTGCATCTTTCACCATATCATCCGTAATACCTGTCAGATTGGTCGTAATAGACGAAAGTGGATGATGAGGATTAGCAAATCGTTCAAAACGATCAATAATCTCACCATTACGCACACGAACAGCAGCTAACTCAATGATTGTGTCATAAACCGCTGACAAACCAGTTGTTTCCACGTCAAACACGACATACGTATCCGTGTCTAACAGTCTGTGCTGTTCTTCATAAACAATCGGCACACCATCATCGACAAGGTTGGCTTCTAAGCCAAATAACACTTTAATGCCATGTCTCTTACCTGCATTATAAGCTTCAGGAAACGACTGAACATTGGCGTGATCTGTAATCGCAATCGCAGGATGTCCCCACTTCGCTGCTTGAGCTACTAAAGCTTGCGCTGATACAACTGCATCCATTTGACTCATCGAAGTATGTGCATGTAACTCCACGCGTTTTTGCCCTTCAGGTGCTTTGTCTTTACGTTCTATCGAAGGGATAACAGCTAAATCTTGCGCCATCATGATTAGATCACGAACGAATGTATCATTTTGTATACCACCTCTTGCACGTACCCACATTCCTTTTTTAAAGGACTTCATCATCTCAGCATCTTCGTTATCACGTGAAAACATTTTCACTAAGATCGAATCGGTATAATCCGTAACTTTCAGCGTTAATAACGAACGACCGCTTCGGAGTTCTCTAACTTCTGCATCAAATACAAAACCTTCAATAATTAGTCGACGCTCTTCATCTTGAATTTCGTGTATTGGAACAATAGGTTCTCCTGCTTTAATCAGTGTACCAAGAATTAATGCCTTATCAGAATCCCCTTGTTCACTCTTCATCGACTCTCGTTGCTGTAATTGAATGGCTGCTTGTCTAGACAATAGATCTTCTTCTTGCTTCTTTTGAGAAAGGAAACTTTGTAGTTCCTCTTTGGCATGTTTATTTTCTATAATAGATACATCTAGAATTAATTGCGGAAAACCAAATTGCTGATACGCTACTGCCAATGGTTCGATATATTTATTTTTTAATGTTTGGCATTCTAAATCATTCGAACATGTTATGAGTAATTTCTCCCCATGTAACTTAGGTTGTTGTGAAACTAAACAATGACGTAGAGGTGGAGATATATCAGCTAGTTCTTCTATTACATGCGGCCAATACGCAATCATTAACTGCTCGTCAGTTGATTTATTGCGACTTTCTATTTGTAGATGTACATTCGCTATAGCTGCGAATGATTCATGGACGCGTTGTTGTACGAATCGGAATACATCAATAGGCAATACATCATCCAGTGTAATATTAAATTTCCATACCCTAGACTTTTTCTGTACGGTCACCCGATTCAATTCTCCATTGCGAAAATATGGCATCAACTGATCATCAGTTAAGCCTGTTTGTTGCAATAACGTTAAAAACTTTTGTGCGGCATCCACTATTAATTCCTCCGTTCTATCGCGAAAAGAAGGGAAGTTCCGCTAACACCGGACTCCCCTTCTTTTTTATTCTGCACTAAAGAAAGACTGTAACTTTTCTAGCACTTCTTCTTTTTGCCAATCCATTGATTCACCATTGTGGCGGAATGTCACTTCGACGATTCCTTCTTCTGCTCTTTTACCGACCGTAATTCGTACCGGCAAGCCAATTAAATCTGAGTCTACGAATTTCACGCCCGCTCTTTCCGCGCGATCATCGTATAGTACATCATATCGATAGGACTCCAACACAGCATATAACTCATCCGCTAATTGTTGTTGTACTTCATCTTTCAGGTTGACGAGAACTAAATGAATATCATATGGGGCTAAGTGCTTCGGCCATTTCAATCCATTTTCATCATTGTTTTGTTCTGCAATTGACGCTAATAAACGCGTAATACCTAGTTGGTAACGTCCCATAATGAATGGCTTTGTCCTACCTCGGTCGTTTAGGAACAGACCTTTCATACGCTCGCTATACTGCGTCCCTTGTTTAGAAATTTTGCCAATTCCAATACCTCGTGTAAATTGAATCGTCCCAATCCCATCCGGAGAAGTATCCCCCTCTTGCACGAAACGTATATCCAAATAATCATCAATTGCGAAATCGCGTTCTGGATTTACATTCACTAAATGGAAATCATCTTCATTGGCACCTGTCACACCATTAACAACAGCTATTATCGCATGATCTGCATAGACTTTTACACCTATCGGTAGTTTTACTGGACCTACCGAACCTACCGAACATCCAAGTAATTCTTCTACCTGTTGTTCCGTTGCCAGATCCACTTGATCTGCATTTAATGCCCGCTGTAATTTTTTATTATTGATGTGATGATTACCACGACAGATAATCATGACACTTTCACCATCTATTGTGTACAGTAATGATTTAATGATATTCTCCGGCTCAACTGATAAAAATGAAGCCACTTCTTCAACTGTTCGCTTATTTGGCGTGGCAATTTTAGTCGTTTGCTGAAGTTTCTCATCCGGCATATCATACGTCATCTTGACTTCTGCTAAATCAATCGTCGCAGCGTATGAAGAACTGTCGCTGTAGGCAATTTTTTCTTCACCGACAGTTGATAAGGCAATGAATTCATGAGTTTCAGTCTTACGATCGGCCATGACCATTCGAAATTTCATGCCAAGACGCGTTAGAATATTCGTAAAAGCTTGCATAATTTCTTCATATTTTTCATCAAGACTTTCATCTGTAGCGTGAAAGGAGTAGGCATCGTTCATCATGTATTCACGATTATGAAGTAATCCATTACGTGGTTGATCTTCATCATAGAACTTTGTTTTCATTTGAAACAATGTCAAAGGGAGTCTTTTGTACGAACTCGCTTCATCTCGCAATAGAGTTATTAAAAGTTCCTCGTCGCTAGGACTAAGAGCAAAATCTTTCTTATGGCGATCTTGTAGACGAAATAGTTCCTTGCCGTAGGAACCCCAACGGCCCGTTTCTTTCCATACAGCAGAACTTTGAAGCGTTGGCATAGAAATTTCAATACCTTCAATGGCTTCCATTTCTTGACGTACAATGTCTTCTATTTTACGAAGTACTCTTTGTGCAAGTGTTAAATACGTGAAGACCCCACAGTCCGTCTGTCTAATACATCCCGCCCGCAATAATAATTCGTGGGATCGGAGTTCTACATCTGCCGGGGTCTGACGCATCGTAGGGATAAACGTTTTCGATTGTTTCATGATATGCTTACACCTTTTTTAGAAGAAAAACCGTTGAATGTCATTCCACGTCACAACAAGCATTAAAACCATCAGCAACATGATACCGACAAAGTGCACCATGCCTTCTTTTTGTTTATCAATCGGTTTGCCGCGTACGCCTTCGAATAAGAAGAACAATAATCTACCACCGTCAAGTGCTGGTAATGGTAGTAAATTCATAATTCCTAAATTGATACTTAAGACAGCAGCCCAATTCATTAAATTAAAAACACCATGTTGTGCAACTGCTTCAGTCGCTTTATATATGCCAACTGGTCCAGACAATGCATCAATTGAAAATTGACCTGTAATGAGCATGCCTAGTAATTCAATAATCTTTATAGTCATTGTGTAGGTTTGTTCGGCACCGAACACTACTGATTTGACGATTCCTTTTTCTAGTGGACTAGAGTAAATGACCCCAATTTGACCGTATTCATGCCCCGCGTCTTCAATCGTGTCTGGTGTAACGTTTAGTACAAGCTTTTCACCAGCTCTTTCTATTTCCAACTCCATCGGTATCCCTGGGCTATCTTGGATTGCTTCGGAGAATTCTGTCCAGGAATCGATAGACTTACCATCCACGCCAGTGATCAGATCATCCTTCTTCATTCCCGCCATTTCAGCTGGCATATTTTCCTTTACTTCAGAAATAATCGGTTCATTGGTCGGTACACCATTTAATAAACCAAGCGCCAAAAATATGAAGAACGCTAAAATGAAGTTGAATAGTGGTCCTGCGAAAATAGCCATCGCCCGGCTACGCAATGATTTAGATTCAAATTGACGATCATAAGGAGCAATTAACGTTTCTTGTCCTTTTTCGATTATTATTGCGGTTCTGGCAATCTTTAGATGAACAAACTGCCCATCTTCATCATATCCTTCAATATATAACTCTTTATCCAAGTCGGATTTTTCCACTTCCAAATTCAATACGTTTGGATTAGATACATTACGGTTTAGATAAATTTTTTCTATTTCGTCTTGTGCATTTAGCAATAAGCCTACACGATAACCTGGTTGCAATTCGACAGTATCAAAATCTTCTCCTGCCATGCGCACATAACCACCAAGCGGTAACAAGCGAATAGTATATAGAGTTTCACCTTTTCGAATTGCCAATATTTTAGGTCCCATACCAATTGCGAATTCACGTACCATAATTCCTGCTTTCTTCGCAAACAAGAAATGACCGAATTCATGAAATGCTACAAGTGTCCCGAATATCACTATAAACGCAATAACGGTTTCCATTCAGTAACCACCTTCATAGGCTACAATAGCCAGAATTAATCTTGATACTTTACTATACCATAGACTTTTTCTCGCGTAATGCGATCAGTCTCCAATATCTCTTCCAAATTAGGAGCTTTAATAGTCTGATGCTGATCCATCATTTGCTCAATGATTTCTTCAATTTGCATGAAAGAAATACGACCTTCCATAAATAATTGAACGGCCACTTCATTTGCCGCATTCATGGCTGTGGGCAGAGTGCCTCCTTCCCTACCTGCATCATATGCAAAAGCTAAGGCTTTAAAACGCTCGTAATCCATTTTTTCAAAATGAAGTTTACCGATTTCGTCCAAACGAAGACGTTTCGCATTGGCCATTGGTATACGGTCCGGATACGTTAGTGCGTATTGAATCGGCACACGCATATCTGGTGAACCAAGTTGAGCCATAACGCTTGTATCTTCGAACTCCACCATAGAATGGATGATACTTTCTTTATGCAACAGACATTCAATTTGATCATATGGCATAGCAAATAGATGATGAGCTTCGATAACTTCCAACCCTTTATTCATCATCGTCGCAGAATCAATCGTCAATTTATTGCCCATTGACCAGTTAGGATGTGCAAGCGCCTGTTCAACTGTCACATGTTGTAACTGCTCACGTGAATAATCTCTGAAACTACCACCTGAAGCCGTCAAAATCAATTGTGTGATTCGTTTTGGATTTTCACCATTTAATGATTGGAATAACGCGGAATGTTCGCTATCCACAGGCACTAACGGCACTTGATGGCGTTTAGCAGCTTTTACAACCAATTCGCCGGCTGCCACTAACGTTTCTTTATTGGCAATAGCGATTGTCATTCCGGCCTCTATGGCTGCGAGAGTAGGCTTTAAACCGACACTACCGATCACAGAATTAAGAAGTACGTCTGCTTCAATGCCAACTGCCGCTTCAATCAACCCTTCATCCCCATGAACGATTTTGACGTTTGAGAACTCTTTCTGTAAACGTACAGCGTCAGCTTCTTCCAAGACCGATACTAATTCCGGTTGAAACTGCGCAATGATTGCACTCGCTTTTTGAATATTTTTCCCAATCGACATAGCAGTTAACGAAAAACGATCAGGATGCGCTGCAATAATATCCAATGTTTGCGTACCAATCGAACCCGTCGCACCCAGTAAATTAATTTTCTTCATACATGCAACTTCCTTTCCGTTATCCTACGAATTGAACAAAATGAAGTAGTGGTAAAACGAAAAGTAAGCTATCAAAACGATCCATGATACCACCATGTCCAGGCAACAAAGTACCTGAATCTTTCACATTATAATATCGCTTCAACGCTGATTCCACCAAGTCGCCCATTTGACCGACAATAGATGCAATGACCGTAATGACGATAAATGTTACATACGAATCTGCAATTGGATAAAATATATTATAAACGAGAGTAATAACTATTGCAGAAATAATCCCACCAATAAATCCTTCAATCGTTTTATTCGGTGAGATTTCTGGCCATAATTTTCGCTTACCTAATTTACGCCCTATGAAGTACGCACCTGAATCTGTAGACCAAATAATTAGCAATGCGTAGCCTATATATTCTAAGCCAAAAAAGCGTGTTTCGATTAAATAATAAAAACCAATTCCGACATACAGTGCACTCATTACAGAAAAAGCAATATCTTCAAATGTCGAACGATTTTTCACAACTACCGTATAGACTAGAAGCAATAACACTGCTATATAAATTAGTTCCAACTTTCCTAAGCGAAGTGAACTCTCCACTCGTTCAGTCCATTGAGCAGGTAATAAAATCACCAGTAAAATACACCATGATAAGAACCCGCCTACAGTAAAAATAGATATATTTCTCATGCGTAGTAATTCATACAAACCAATAGTGGCAATTGCAAAGATCGCAATGATGAAAGGCAAGCCACCAGTCACGATAAGCGGAACGAATAATGCAAGTGCTATGATGGCTGTAATAATTCTTTGCTTCATCCTTTCTGATCTCCTTCCAAACTTCCAAAACGGCGGTCTCGATTTTGAAACTCTTCAATCGCTTGCAGCAAACAATCCTCGTTGTAATCTGGCCACAACACTTCTGTAAAGATAAACTCTGCATAAGCAAGTTGCCACAGCATGAAATTGGACAAACGTACTTCTCCACTTGTACGAATCAATACATCCGGCTCTGGTAAGTGTGCGGTCATCAGTTTAGAATTAATCACACTTTCATTGATTGAATTGGCTTCAATTCTTCCTTCGGCCACTTCATGCGCAAGTTCCTTCATGACATGAACCAATTCTATTCTACTGCCATAATTCATAGCGAAATTTAAAATAAGACCTTGATTGTCTTTCGTTATTTCCATCGCCTTTTCAATCGCATTTCTTGTGTGAGCTGGAAGTGCGTCCATATTACCAATCATTTCTACTTTAATGTCTTTTTCCATTAGCTCTGGTATATATGTATTGAGGAACTCGCCAGGGAGATTCATCAAAAAATCAACCTCAATTTTAGGACGTTTCCAATTTTCCGTAGAAAATGCATAAAGGGTGAGAACTTTCACTTCCAAATCATTTGCGAAATTCGTTACTTGACGGACTTTTTTCATACCTTCATGATGACCAGCAATTCGTGGCATTTTTCGTTGTTTCGCCCATCTTCCATTTCCATCCATGATAATCGCAATATGGTTAGGAATCTGTCTTTTTTTGACGATTTCTATTCGCTCATTTAGCGACTGAATATCGGTTGTCTTTTTTCGCATTAGTTTTTTAAGCATAGCGTTCCCCCACTTGACTCTATTCGGACACTCCTACACACTATCCTACCAAATTGCATGGTAAATAGCATGCAAAAGACAGAAAAGAGCGTCCTAAAAGTAGGACGCTCCTCCTTATAGAAAGTTCTGTACTCAGATTTCCAAAATTTCGTTCTCTTTTTCTTTTGCCGTTTGATCGATTTTTTCAATGAATTCATCCGTTAGTTTTTGCACCTGGTCATTGTATCGGTGCAATTCATCTTCCGTGATTTCACCATTTTTTTCGATTTTCTTTAAATCTTCATTGCAATCACGACGGACGTTACGAATCGCTACTTTCGCATCTTCTGCTTCACGCTTCACGTCTTTAACTAAATCTTTACGGCGTTCTTCTGTTAAAGCAGGAACAGCTAAACGAATAACAGATCCATCATTAGAAGGTGTGATACCGATATCAGATTTCATAATTGCTTTCTCAATTTCAGTGATCGTTGTTTTATCATATGGTTGAACTACAAGCAAACGTGGTTCTGGTACGGAAATACCAGCCATTTGATTCAATGGTGTGGGTGCACCATAATAGATAACAGAAATGCGATCCAATAGACTTGCATTGGCTCTTCCAGCACGGATAGATGCCAACTGTCTTGAAAAGGCACTATGCGCTTTTTCCATACGTTCAGTTGCTTGACTCATAATTTCTTTTGTCATTGCTTATTCCTCCTGACGACTGTACCGATATCTTCTCCCTGTACAGCTTTTTTAATATTACCGTTTTCCATAATAGAGAATACTACGAGCGGTATGTCATTGTCCATACATAATGTAGATGCTGTAGAATCCATGACTTCTAAACCTTGGCTAATAACTTCTAAATAAGACAACTCTAAATACTTTGTAGCAGTTGAATCTTTTAACGGATCGGCTGAGTAGACGCCATCCACGTTATTTTTTGCCATTAAAATGACGTCTGCTTCAATCTCAGCAGCACGTAATGCAGCTGTCGTATCTGTTGAGAAATATGGGTTCCCTGTTCCGGCAGCAAAAATAACGACACGACGTTTCTCCAAATGACGGATTGCTTTTCGGCGTATGTATGGTTCTGCCACTTGTCTCATATCAATAGAAGACATGACACGAGTTTCAGCTCCTAACTTTTCAAGAGCGTCTTGTAGTGCAAGAGAGTTCATCACTGTCGCAAGCATACCCATGTAGTCGGCCGTTGTACGATCCATACCCATTTCACTTCCGACCTTACCTCGCCAAATGTTTCCTCCACCTACAACTACGGCTACTTCTACGCCTAGTTCTACGACGTCTTTCACTTGGTTAGCAACCGACTTGACAACTTCTGGTGAAAGACCGAAACCTTGATTTCCTGCCAACGCTTCCCCACTTAATTTTAACACGATCCGCTTATATTTTGGAATACTCATGTAGACCCTCCTGCAATTTCTTATTCTCAAAAAAGAGGAACACATAATAGATGTGCTCCTCTGTAAGTTTGGATGTTAACTTAATTACCTTTAACTTGGCTCATTACTTCTTCAGCAAAGTTGTCTTCACGCTTTTCAATTCCTTCGCCCACTTCGTAGCGAATGAATTCTACCAATGTTCCGCCAGTTGCCTTCACAAAATCACGAACTTTTTGATCAGAGTTTTTCACGAACGCTTGGTCTAACACACAAATTTCTTCGAAGTATTTCCCAAGACGGCCTTCTACCATTTTAGCTACAATGTTTTCTGGCTTGCCTTCGTTTAACGCTTGCTCAGTCAAAATTTTACGCTCATGTTCTACTTCTTCAGCAGATACTTGGTCGCGTGAGATATATTTCGGGTTCATCGCTGCAATGTGCATTGCGACACCTTTAGCTGCTTCTTCATCAGTTGAGCCTTCAAGAACTGTTAACACCGCAATACGGCCACCCATGTGTAAGTATGGTCCGAAAGCGTCTGCATCAGTTTTTTGACGGATTTCAAAACGGCGAAGAGAAATCTTTTCACCAATTTTAGCTACTGCATTAGAGATATGTTCAGCTACAGTCAATCCGCTATCCAATTTTGCATCGTTAGCTTCTTCTACTGTCGCTGGCTTTGTTGCAAGGATGAATTCAGACAACTCTTTAACAAGTGTTTGGAACCCTTCGTTTTTAGCAACGAAGTCTGTCTCAGCATTCACTTCAAGGATAACTGCATCGTTTCCTTGAATTAAAATGTTTGCTACACCTTCAGCTGCAATACGATCCGCTTTTTTTGCTGCGCTAGAAAGACCTTTTTCACGCATAAAATCCATCGCCGCGTCCATATCACCGTTTACTTCAGTAAGTGCTTTTTTGCAGTCCATCATACCTGCGCCTGTTTTTTCACGAAGTTCTTTAACCATTTGGGCTGTAATTGTTGCCATTAGAAAATTCCTCCTCATATAATATCAACTATTTATAGCATGTACTTTAAAAAAGACGATAAGGGGTACGCCACTTATCGTCTCGACTTTCACTCAATTCAGTCTGCAGTTACAGTTGCTGTTTCTGCTACGACTTCTTCGTCTTCACCTTGACGAGATTCAATCAAAGCATCCGCCATTTTGCTTGTAAGTAAACGTACTGCACGAATTGCATCATCGTTCGCTGGGATGACATAGTCGATTTCGTCTGGATCACAGTTAGTATCTACGATTCCAACGATTGGAATATGCAATTTGATTGCTTCAGCAACCGCGATACGCTCTTTGCGTGGATCCACGATGAACATTACATCTGGCAATCCTTTCATATCACGAATACCGCCTAGGAATTTAACAAGACGCTCATGCTCTTTATTTAATTGAGAAACTTCTTTCTTAGGAAGTACGTCAAACGTGCCATCCTCTTCCATTTTCTCAATAGCTTTCATACGCGCTACACGCTTTTGAATAGTACCGAAGTTAGTTAATGTTCCACCTAACCAACGTTGGTTGATGTAGTACATTCCTGCACGTTCTGCTTCTTCTTTGATCGCTTCTTGTGCTTGTTTCTTCGTACCTACGAAAAGGACTTTTCCACCATCAGCACCGACTTGGCGCATGAAGTTGTAAGCTTCCTCTAATTTTTTAACTGTTTTTTGAAGATCGATAATGTAGATACCGTTACGCTCCACAAAAATAAACTTCTTCATTTTCGGGTTCCAACGGCGTGTTTGGTGTCCGAAATGTACACCTGCTTCTAGTAATTGCTTCATTGAGATTACTGACATGATATAATTCCTCCTATTGGTTTTTGTCCTCCGCGTACTTCATGCAAACGAGTGACCATAATGGCACCCACTCATTCATCCGCACACGTGTGTAGTAATACCATCTACTAAATTAACATACAACAATGTTTTTTGCAACAGTTGAAACAAACTTTAGTCGAATTTTAATATCAATTCAACTTCAGTCTGACCTTTTCCGAGTTTTTTCGCAATTTCCTGTACATTTTCCCCTTCTTCATGAAGTTGTTTTACGAGTTGACGATCATTTAGCGGTTCAACTTCTTGTTTGGGAACGGCTGTTTTTTGATACGAACGTAAGGCGAAATGCATAGGGACCGGTTGCGCTTTTTGTTGGAACTTTTCTGTTTCAGGGGGTTTCTCTTTTTTTTCTACAGCAGGTTCGGCTGCCTCTTTTGGAGCTGTAGAATTATTTAACCGTTTGATCAGACGATCATTTTCTTCTTTAACTTCAGTCAAATAGGCCAGCACTGATTGATCCATTTCCCACATAAGTTGTTGCTGCTTTTTCTCCAAGTTATTGAACTTAGAAACTTTCATGAACAGCAACGCAATGATCATGAAACTAATAATTTGTAAGACGAATAAAAATGCCAGTATGATTCCCATGATTTTTTACCCGCTGTAGTCGACAAACGAGCCTTTGAAAGGATGATTGACTCGCTGTTGCTCTTTCTCCTGTTTTTCATTCTGTTGCTGTTCAGATTGATCGTTAGGTCGTTTAGCGTTAGCATCCAACTTTGCGTATGGAGCTAACTCCAGCACCGACTCTTTATTTTTCCGTACTTGTTTTTCTGTTAACGTGTTCGCATGTTGCTGATCTATTTGGGATTGTTGTTGCTTTTGTTCTGCAATTTTACCCGCTTCAAATGTTTTAGGTATGGCGATTTGTAGTTCAATACTTTTTAAACTCATAAAATCCCTCCGTCCGTAATTTCATCCGCAAGCAACGATCGTAGTTTAAATAATGCTTTTGAATGTATTTGTGAAATCCTCGAAGTAGAGAGACTTAAAATCTCACCAATTTCTGTAAGCGTCATATCTTCTTGATAAAATAAGCTCAGAACGAGTTGTTCATTTTCATTTAAATCTTTAATTTTCATTACTAGATCACTAATTAACTCGTCTTTTACAACTAGCTGTTCCGGTGTTTTTATTTGTTCATCACGCAAAACAAATGAATGATCGTTCTGTTCATCATCATCATTCATTTTTTCATCAATAGATAAGATATTAGCAAAATATTGTTCGTGTACAGTTTGATACACTTCGTCTGTTGTAATTCCTAAGTGACTTGCTACTTCTTCCGGTGTAACCGTTCGTAAATAGACTTGTTCGAGCTTGCTAATTTCTTCATCCATTTTTTTTGTTTTTTCTCTTGAGGAACGTGATAACCAATCTTCTTTTCGCAATCCATCTATAATCGTTCCACGGATCCGGAAAGATGCATATGTATCAAATTTCAAATCTCTCGTTGGATCAAATTTGGTCAGCGCATCGAAAAGCCCTTGATAGCCAAGTGATTTTATCTCATCACGTGAGACATTTTTCGGTAATCCGGCACTGATTCTTTGGACATGATAATTCACTAGAGGTATATACATTCGGACTAGTGCGTCACCCGCATCAGGATCACGGTCTTCGAGCCATAACTTCCAATGATGCCGTTCAGCTATCTCCTGTTTTGTCATCGAATTCACGCCTTTCCTGTAGCTTCATAATATCTGCTGTACATCCTTTATCTACTAGTATAACAAAACTCCATAAAGAAAGGCGACTAGTGAATTAGCCGCCTTTTTTTATATTTCACGCGTACCTGCATTGACCGTGCGCACATGGAGAATGCTAGTTTCCGGATCGAATTCGATTGTTCTACCGCTCGAGCCCCCAGTGTCTTCTGCAGTAATTTGTATCGAATATCTCTTCAACTCTTGTTTAACAGCTTCTATATTTCGCGGGCCGATACGAATCGTGTCATTTGAACCAAATTGAAACATTTGAGCACCACCAGCGATTTTTGCCTTAATACTGAACGGACGAACACCTTGCGCTTTCAACATTTCAATCATGGCATGAATGCCAGTATCCGCAAATTTTGCAACGTTTAATTGGGCAGTCTTTCCTAACTGGCTATCCGGCAACATTACATGGACCATGCCTGCAATTTTTTTTGTAGAATCATACAATACTACACCCACACACGAACCTAATCCTGACGTTCGAATGGTTTGCGGTGCTTTAGCAATATTCATATCAGCAATCCCCACACGTATTACAGTTTTTGTAGTATACATTTACAATACACCTAATGAACTGAAGATTGTACGGTACGATGGCGGGTCGGGTAATAAGAAGAAATGTCCCGCTACACTCGATATCCCTTGTTCCCCTTCTTGCAGAATTTCTGTTTCAATCACGATAACTTCATCACTATACTGCGATATCTCGATCAAACCGAAACTAACGATTGCTCCTACCATATCGACGCATAAAGATGGTACTGTTGGATAAATCTTTAGTGAAGTAAAATCAGATAGT
This sequence comes from Sporosarcina sp. GW1-11, assembly GCF_033088395.1. Classification (NCBI taxonomy): domain Bacteria; kingdom Bacillati; phylum Bacillota; class Bacilli; order Caryophanales; family Caryophanaceae; genus Sporosarcina; species Sporosarcina sp. GW1-11. The sequence goes on from NZ_JAPMIW010000001.1 coordinate 53,149, forward strand.
GCCGATAAATACGATCCTGAAAGAATATTTCCTAATTCTTGCAACGCAGAGGCACCTAATCCCAATTCTTCGACAGCAGTAAATTCGAATTCAGTGTCCCCTGTCAATTTACGAATAAACTGTGTAGCGGATTCAATTGTCTGCACGAAAAACATACTGCCCGTTAAATCTCCCTCAATCCGCAAAAAGATTCCGGCAACAATTTCCTCATTACCACCCGCCAGTTCAAACATCTCGTCAAAAGTAACTAATGCAACATTCGGCACGCGCATATCGATTTTATGTCCAAGAAGTTGTGATAAAGAAGTAGCTGCATGAGCAGCCCCTATGTTACCTATTTCCTTTAATACATCCAAATGCATTTCAGTAATGTCGTAGTTAGTATTCATCTGCGTTTACTTTCTTAATTGGTTGCAGAACTTTTTCTAAATTCAACATAACGAGCAAGCGTTTCCCGACTTTTGCTACGCCCGAAATAAATTCCGACTCCACAGAACCGACGACTTCTGGCTGAGGTCCAATTGCACTTGTAGGGACATCCATTACATCATTGGCATCATCCACAATCAAGCCCACTTCTGAATCCGCATAGGAAACAATAATGATACAACTGGATTCGTCAAATTGTTTCTGTTCCATATCAAATCTCTCACGCAGATCTACAACCGGCGTCACAACACCACGTAAATTTAGTACACCTTTTACATATGACGGCATTCTCGGAACGCGAGTAATGGATAAAGATTTTTCGATAGATTCTACCACATCTAGTCCAATCGCATATTCTTTATTCATCAGTTGGAAGACGATAACTTTCATGTCAGTTGTTTCAATAGCTTTTGTCATACTCTTCGTCACCTCAATTATTTAATCAGTGCATTGCAGTCGACAATTAATGCCACTTGACCATTTCCAAGGATTGTAGCACCTGATATTGCAAAGACACTCTGTAAGTAATTGCCGAGTGACTTTAATACAATTTCTTGTTGTCCAATAAATGAATCTACGACAAGTCCTGCTAAACTTTCGCCTTTACGTACAATGACAATCGATTGAAAATCATCATTTTCGGACGTGCTATTATCCATTTCAAATATTTCTTTTAAATCTACTAACGGTACAATCGTTCCTCTGAAGTCGACAACTGGTTGATTATGTGCATTTAAAATATCAGACTTCTGAATAATCGCTGTTTCTATAATAGAGGAAAGAGGAATTGCATAGATTTCCTGATCTAACTCTACTAACATGACAGAAATAATAGAAAGAGTAAGTGGCAATTGCACTTGGAATAGAGAGCCCTTTCCTTCTGTTGAATCAATAGAAATATGCCCACCTAGAGATTCAATCGTGTTCTTTACGACATCTAATCCAACTCCACGACCCGAAACATCCGTGATTGAAGCGGCAGTCGAAAAGCCTGATGCTAAAATCAACTCTGCCACTTGTTTATTTGATAACGTTGCAGCTGCTTCTTCGGTCACAATACCTTTTTCAATAGCTTTACCTACAACACGTTCGCGATTAACTCCTGCACCATCATCTTCTAACTCAATGAATACGTGATTACCTGAGTGGTAGGCACGTAATGTCACAGTTCCTTCTTCTGGTTTACCTTTTGCGATGCGATCTTCTGGACTTTCAATTCCATGATCCAGAGCATTTCGAATTAAATGGACTAGCGGATCACCTATTTCATCGATAACCGTTCGGTCAAGTTCTGTTTCTGCACCGATGATTTCTAAGTTTATTTTCTTATCTAGATCACGCGCTAACTGACGAACCATTTTAGGGAAACGATTGAAGACTGTCTCCACAGGGACCATCCGCATATTCAAAATAATATTTTGAAGATCACCTGACACTCTTGTCATTCGTTCTACAGATTCATTAAGCTCTGGGTTATGTAACTCGCTTGCGATGGATTGGAGCCGTCCACGATCGATGACTAATTCTTCAAACAAATTCATTAAGATATCTAAACGATCAATATTTACTCGAATTGTTTTATTAGAAGTTGAAGGGGAAGATTTCTTCGCTTTACCAGCTTCTTTTGGTGTTACTTTACCTTTTTCCGCTTTCGGTGGGAGTATATTTTGAGCTTGTGGGTTTGCTTGTTGATCCACAGAGTCTTCATGTTCTGTACGTTGATATCGCTGTACATACTCATCTGTAATATACGTAATATGTACATCTTCTATCTCAGATACTTTCATAACTTTCGCTTTCAATTCTTCTGCATCTTCATGCGTTAATAAGACAATCGTGAAATTTTGATCAAACTCTTCATTCTCAAGCTTTTCCACAGTCGGGACTGTTTTAATGACTTCACCTGACTTTTCCAGAATTTCGAATGCCATGAAAACCCGTGCGACTTTCAACAAACAGTCATCGCGTAATTGAACCGTTACCTCTAACGCATTAAAGCCTTGTTCAGATGACTGCGAAATTACAGTTAATTCAAATTCATCGTAATGAAGACCACCAGAAGTAATCACTTCTTTCGCCGATTCTTCAGTTGTTGCAGCAGGTTTCTCTACTAAGTCTAGGGGCTGTCCTGCCTCAATACGGTTTAGTGTGTCGACTAATTTGCTAACATCTTTTTTTCCATCTCCTCCTGCTTCAATATCAAGAACCATTAATTCCAGATCATCCACAGCTTCAAAAACGACGTCCAAGATTTCTGTTGTCACACCAATTTTAGAGTTTCGGATTGCATCCAGAACGTTCTCCATTTTATGTGTCAAATCCGCAATATCTTCGTAACCCATCGTAGCTGACATACCTTTTAACGTGTGGGCCGCTCGGAATATCTCATTGACAATCGCTAAATCATCCGGATTGCTCTCTAACGCCAGCAACTGTTCATTACAAGCTTGCAAATGTTCTTTACTTTCTTCGATGAACATATCCAAATACTGATTTATATCCATTGTAAAGTCCCCCTAGTTACTTCAAATTTCCCAATATAGCATCTGCAATTTGCTGCACATCTTTTATCTGATCACTAAGACCTGCATCTATGATAGCTTTAGGCATTCCATAAACAACAGACGTATTTTTAGATTCCGCTATAGTGACTGTCTTACATGAAGATCTTAATAATTCCATTCCTTCTTTCCCATCGTAGCCCATGCCAGTCATGATGACCGTGACATAGTCTAACTCTTTATGGGTTGCTGCAGATTCTAATAACACATTGACCGCGGGACGATGTCCAGAACGAAGTGCTTCTTTACCGTCCAGCACAATTTGATAACCTGCTACCGTTTTTTCAAACTTCAAATGCAGACCGCCTGGAGCAATATACGCTGTACCGTTCTCTATCAATTCCCCGTGTTCCGCTTCTTTAACTGTGATCTCACTTAATCCATTTAATCGCTCAGCTAGCGATTTCGTAAATCCCGCTGGCATGTGTTGGACAATTAAAATAGGGGAAGGAAAATCTTCCGGAAGACGAGTAATCACTTCCTGTAAGGCACGAGGACCCCCTGTCGATGTACCTATTATAACAAATGTTTTAGAACATTGTACTTTGTTTTTAGAAAAACTTGCTAATTTGGGTGTTGGCACTGTTACCGAGCTGTTCTTATCAGGTATTTCATTTTTTTTCACTGGTAATATAGTACGTGGTTTAGCGGGTATGATTTTCCTGGTCAGGTTTTGAATTCCAACGTTAGATGCAGCGAATACTTTTTCAACGATTTCTTTCTCGATTTCATGAAGATTCAAAGAAATCGCACCACCAGGTTTTGCGATTACGTCGACTGCACCGTATTCAATGGCTAATACAGCATTTTCCGTATTATGTTTCGTTGTACTTGACAAAATGACTACAGGGACAGGATTATTTGTCATGATTTCTTTCAAAGCTTCTAAACCATCCATTATAGGCATTTCTATATCCATCGTTACTACATCTGGTTGAAGATCTCGAATTTTCTTCACTGAATCCTTACCATTTCTAGCCATTCCGATAACTTCCATCATAGGATGTTTGTTCAGCATGTCAGAAATTAATTTCCGCATAAATGCTGAATCGTCCACGACAAGCACTCTCTTTTTCCTGCCAGCTATCAAATCAGCCACGTCCCTTCTGAAAAATACTTTTTATTTTTTCTAAGAATCCAGAAGTTTCTATTGAAGTGCCTGGCTGTTCGCCAAGTAAATATGTTTCTGCGATTTCTTTCATCCGCTTACTAATTTGGGAATTGGGATACATTTTCACAAATGGTATTTGTGCGATTACAGCATTTCTAACATTTATATCATCAGGCAAAAAACCTAAGATATTCGATTCAGCAGAAAGAAATTTTCGCATCGCTAATTGCAAGCGCGCTACTGAATCTCTTCCTTCTTCTTCTTTCATCACGCGATTGTTAACAATATGAAACGTTTTATCAGCGTCTTGCATACAGATAAATTTCATCATGGAGTAAGCATCTGTAATGGATGTGGGCTCCGGAGTAGATATCAAAATAATTTCATCCACTGCTAGTATTAAATCAATAGAACTTTTAGTTGCACCGGCACCCATATCGAATAAAATCACATCATATTCGGTCTGTAATATGGAGAAACCATCAATCAATCGATCGAACATTGGTTTAGACCACTCTAGCACGGTTTCTAGACCAGAACCACCCGCAATAAATGCTAACCCTTCTTCAACCGGTGTAATGACTTCATATAACCCTTGTAACCCATTCAAGTAATCTTTTAAATTATAGTTCGGTGTAGCGCCGAATAAAATGTGAATATTACCCATACCAATATCCATGTCCACAATTAAAACTTTCTTACCTTTTGCAAGTAATGAATAGGAGAAATTGGCGGTAAAGTTAGACTTGCCGACCCCTCCCTTCCCACTAATAATGGCCGTTGAACGTGCCATTTTACCTTGACTTTTCAACATTCTCAAACGCAATGCTTCAGCTTGATCATACATGAGGATCACCTACTAATAAAAGAGAAAACACTTTTTCAAAATCTGCTTCCGTAATGTCTTCAGGTACTTCCTGGCCATCTGTATAATAAGCCATCCCGATTTTGTGTTTCAGCATAAGGTTGATCATTGCACCAATAGAACTAGTTTCATCTGTTTTAGTAAAGATAAACTTTTCAATAGGAAATTTTTCAAAACGCTCTACGATAATATCCATATCCTGCTCTTTAGATGTAGTGGACAACACAAGAAATGTTTCCATTTCCAGTGAAAAATCTACTAGATTTTTTAAATCTTCAACAAATTTAGTTTCTTTGTAATTACGTCCTGCTGTATCGATGAATACAAGATCTCGATCCTTCAATTTCTCAATTGCCGTTCGAAAGTCTGTTTCATTGTAGACAACCTCAACTGGAGCCTGCAGCAAATTTGCATAGGTACGCAATTGTTCGATTGCTGCTATACGATAAGTATCTGTCGTAATAAAGCCTATTTTCTTCTTTTCTTCAAGCAACGCACGAGCCGCAATTTTTGCAATCGTAGTCGTCTTTCCTACACCGGTAGGCCCTAATACATTGATGAACTTTTTTTGATAAGAAATTCCGCCTAATGCTACATTTTGTAGCTTGTCCGAAAACCATTCTCTCATAATCTCAATTTGTTCACTCTCAACGAAATCTATCTTATCTCTTTTCATTCTTTCAAAGATTGCATCGCCGATTTGAACAATATATTCTTGTGCAAGCCCTTGGTTACGAAGTGTAGAGAGCAGAGGTAATAATTCTTTAGGATATTTTTCAAACGTATGATCATTTTTCTGCATCTCTTTAATCAATTTCTTGATTTCTTGAATCTCTTTTTGTAGTTGTTCTGTAGTTTCCGTTATAGCTGTAGAGTGAGCGGAAGAGTGCGCGAAAGGCCCATAAGACTTTTTTTCGCTCTGCTTGTCAAAGCCTGCCACTACTTCTACAGATCGTTTTTGAAATAAACCAAAAACACCTTTGCTCTTCATAACGTGAGAGCTTAGTATGACGGCATCATCACCAAAGTCTTCTCGTACTTTTTTCATTGCCTCTACCATAGTAGCAGCTGTATATTTTTTCATCTTCATTTAAATATCCACCACCCCTACACTTTGTACTTCTACAGATGCTTCGAGCTCATTGTAAGACAGTATAGGTATCTGTGGAAAATACCGCTCTGTGATTTGTCTTAAGTACATCCGAATAGCCGGCGAACACAAGATGATTGGTGCTTGATCTAGTAGAGCTACACGCTCGACCTCTTGCGCAATAACTTCTAGGAGCGATTGTGACTGTGCTGGATCAATCGATAAGAAGTTACCTTGTTCTGTTTGTTGAATATTATCTGCAATTAATTTTTCGACTTTTCCTGAGACCGTTAGCACTTTTAGCGCATCATTACCATTTACATATTGTCCTGTAATTTGTCTAGCTAAAGATTGTCTAACGTATTCCGTCAACACGTCTACATCAGAAGTGTATTTGGAGTAATCTGCAAGTGTTTCAAAGATGATTGATAAATTCCGAACGGAAACTTGTTCCCTTAACAACTTAGAAAGCACCTTTTGAATTTCACCAATAGATAATGGTGTTGGCGTTAATTCATCCACTAAAATTGGGTATGTTTCATGAACGTGATCGACTAGTTGTTTCGTTTCTTGACGTCCTAGTAAATCTGCAGCATGCGTACGAATAACTTCTGTCAAGTGTGTGGATACAACACTTGGCGGATCGACAACTGTATAGCCCATAATTTCAGCGTCTTCTTTTGCTTCTTCTGTAATCCATTTCGCCGGAAGTCCAAATGAAGGTTCAATCGTATCGATACCTTCGACTAGATCTTCTCCACCTGGGCTCATTGCTAAATAGTGATCCAACAATAATTCGCCTCGTGCCATTTCATTACCTTTTATTTTAATTCTGTATTCGTTTGGTTGTAGCTGAATATTATCTCTGATTCGAACAACAGGAATAACTAAGCCGAGTTCGATTGCTAGTTGACGCCTAATCATGACTACGCGATCTAACAAATCTCCACCTTGTGTTGCATCTACAAGAGGAATTAGGCCATAGCCAAACTCAAATTCAATCGGATCGACATTTAATAAATCCACAACATTTTCAGGTCGTTTCAAGCCTTCCGTCTCAACATCCTGTTCCATCTCGAGTAACTCGTCTAGATCCTCTTCAGGCTTGCGTGACATCATAAAAGCACCTACAGCAAGAGCGGCAGCAATAGGAATCGTCAAAATATCATTAATAGGCGTAGCTAGACCGAGCAATAAAATGGTAATAGAAGCCACGTAAAGTAACTTAGGCTGTCCAAGTAACTGGTTCGTAATATCTGTCCCTAAATTCCCTTCAGAAGCCGCACGTGTAACAACAATACCCGTAGCTGTTGAGATAAGAAGCGCTGGAATTTGCGAAACAATACCATCACCTACCGTTAGCGTGGAAAACTGGGTCGCTGCTTCAGCGAACGGTAAGCCCATTTGAACTACACCAATAATCATCCCCACAAGTAAGTTAATCATGACGATGATGATCCCAGCAATCGCATCTCCTTTAACGAACTTTGTCGCACCATCCATAGCACCGTAGAAGTCTGCCTCATTACTAACTTTCTCACGTCTTGCCCGTGCTTCTATATCCGATATCATACCTGCGTTCAAATCAGCATCGATGCTCATTTGCTTTCCTGGCATCGCATCTAATGTAAACCGAGCTGCTACTTCAGATACCCGTTCTGAACCTTTCGTAATTACAATGAATTGAATAATGATTAAAATAACAAAGACAACTAATCCAACAATAATATTCCCACCGGTTACGAACGTACCAAATGTATCTACTACTCCACCTGCATCACCTTCAGATAGGATTGCACGTGTAGTGGATACATTAAGACCTAGACGGAATAATGTAAGCAATAGCAATAACGATGGAAAGATTGAGAACTGCAAAGCTTCCTGCATATTCATCGCTGTCAATAAAACCATTAAACCAAGTGTAATATTGATAATGATTAAGAAACTCAACAACCAAGGGGGTAAAGGGATTACGAGCATTGCAATGATCATAATAACCGCTGCAAGTACTCCAATATCTTTAAACTGCATCCTACCCCTACTTTCTTATTTCACTTATATTTTTCGCTGAATTCGATAGACGTATGCCAAGATTTCTGCAACCGCCTTGAAAAAATCTTCAGGAATACGGTCTCCTACTTCGACTTGGTCATACAATGAACGAGCAAGTTGTCGGTTTTCCACCATTACAATGTCATGCTCTTTCGCAATTAACTTAATCTTTTGTGCAACGAAATCAGCACCTTTTGCTACAACAATGGGTGAATCCATTTGTTCTTCATCGTACTTTAAAGCAATTGCAAAGTGTGTTGGATTCGTAATGACTACATCTGCATGCGGAACTTCTGACATCATTCGACGCATTGCCATTTCTCGCTGACGTTGTTTAATTTTTGATTTGATCAATGGATCTCCATCCATATTTTTATATTCATCCTTAATATCCTGTTTAGACATTTTAAGATTTTTTTCATAGTCAAACTTTTGATATAAAAAATCTAATATCGAAATAAATAGCAAAACAAGTGATGCGATGATTCCCATCATTCCTACTAATTTGGCAATCGTAAGTAAAGTCATTTGTGGCGTACTAAAAGCTAAATCAAGCACTTCCCCAAAATTCATCCAAATGACCAACGTCGTCACGGTACCGATAAATGAAATCTTTAATACAGATTTTAATAATTCTACAATGGCTTTAATAGAAAAAATACGCTTTAATCCTTTAATCGGATCAATCTTTTTAAGATCAAACTTCAATGGTTCGCCAGTAAATAGTAATCCAAATTGTAGAAGATTAGCAGCCACACTGGCAATGACCGCTATAAGCATAATCGGCAATAAAATAATAGCCATTTGTTTGATGATATCCATATAAACGAGCATCACTTGATCTTCGTTTATCTTATGTATAGTAATAAAATGCGTAAAGGATTCACGGAAAAACACGAAGAAATTATCTCGCATAAATCCAGCAGCAAAAAACATAAAAAGAAATACCGAGAGCAACACAAGTGCGCTCGTCACGTCCTGACTTTTTAGAACTTGACCTTTTTTACGAGAATCCTGTCTTTTTTTCGGGGTGGCTTTCTCTGTTTTCTCGCCTGCGAAAAATTGTAAATCGAGCGTCAGCAACAACTTAGCCACCTCCTAACAGTACCATCAAATCTCTCATCGTCATAATCATGATTTCAAACACCTTTTTCATGAGTACAATAAACACACTAGATATTGTTAGTAGGACGATAAAACTTACGCCAATTTTTATTGGAAAGCCCACTACAAAGATGTTCAGCTGTGGAACTGCCCTGGCAGTAATACCTAGTGCTAAATCTACGAGAAATAACGTAGCTACAACAGGAATTGCCATTTGAAAAGCAAGCGCAAAGGCTCTAGCGAACGTCAGAACGATAAATTCAGCCATACTTGCATCGCCAAATGGCGGCCAAAGTTCAGTAACTGGTACAAATTCATAGCTATAAAATATGCCGTCAAGCAACAGATGGTGGCCGTTTAGCGCAAGCAATAATAACATGGCTAAAGAGTTTAGAAATTGACCAAGCAATGGCGATTGCGCACCCGTTTGTGGATCAATAACGTTTGCTATAGCGAAACCCATTTGAAAGTCGATAAATCCACCGGCTACTTGAATAGCTGACATGATAATGAAGGCGGCAATGCCTATCAATAGGCCAATTACTGCTTCTTTTATCACAAGTAAAATATATAGACCATCAATTTCCAATGTCGGTATGTCAACTGAATAGGACATCATCCAAGCAAGAACAGCGGCGAAAATCATGCGCTGAGTCGCTGGGATGGAGCGATAGGAAAATAATGGGAGCGTTACAAAGAATGAAGTGATACGCGTCAAAATCAGTAAAAATGCAGGTAATGATGGAATGATTTCATTCATTCCATCACCCGATATACCTAGAAAGATTAGAGAATATATCGCTTGCATAATTTGTCACATGTGATAACATCCAAGGTCCAAAGAATACAATGGCAACCATGACTGCTATGATTTTTGGTACAAATGCTAATGTCTGTTCCTGAATTTGCGTAGTAGCCTGAAATATGCTAACACCTAGACCTGTTAACAACGCTACAATCAGAAGAGGTCCTGAAGAGAGTAGAATTACCCAAATCGACCGTTCAGCAATGGAAATTACAAATTCACTCGTCACTCAAATTCCTCCCTAAAAGCTTTGTAACAATGATTGAATGATCAAATACCATCCATCGACTAGAACAAACAATAAAATCTTAAACGGCAATGAAATCATAACGGGTGGAAGCATCATCATCCCCATTGACATGAGTACACTGGCAACGATCATATCAATAACCAAGAAGGGAATAAAAATCATAAAACCCATTTGGAATGCGGTTTTGATTTCACTTAACGCGAATGCAGGAACCATCATTGTCAACGGAATATCTTCAATCGTTTCGGGTCTTTCCATTTGATTGTAACGTAGAAATAATTCTAAATCTTTTTGTCTCGTATGTTCACTCATAAATTCTTTAAATGGCCCACTCGCACGTTCATACGCTTCGTCCAAACTGATTTTTTCATCAAATAACGGTGTCAACGCTTCATCATTTACCTGACTTAGAACAGGCGACATAATGAAGAAAGTTAAAAACAATGCTAGTCCAACAAGCACCTGATTCGGTGGCATTTGTTGTGTTGCAAGAGCTGTTCTGACGAAAGATAATACGATAATAATACGTGCAAATGATGTCATTAATATCAAAATTGCCGGTGCAAGCGATAAGACCGTCAATAGCAGAAGCATTTTTATAGAAGTAGAAACGTTGGTCGGGTCACTGTTTGAAAATGAATTCAGAAAATCAGTCATCCCGGTCGCTCCCTTTCTCTTTCAAACGATCCAACTGCTGTTTACGGTCCGCTTTTATCTCTTCCATTTTTGATGTGAATATTGAGTTGAAATCAGAAGTTTCTTTTGATAAACTACCCAAATTATTCTTTGATAAAAAGCGTTCATATAACTGGGGGATAATTCCCTTTCGAACTTCACTACCTTCTTGATCATAACGCGCTAACAAGTCAGCAATTTCATCCGGATCATCTATTTCGCGTAGAAGTTGGACATTTTCACCCACACCTACTACAAAATAGCGATTCCCCATTTTTACTAATTGAATTGATTTATGTTGACCAAGAGGAACACCGCCTAAATTAGTCATCAAGCGATTCTGATCAAATTTGCGATTTCGGTTATTCATAAATCGCAGTAACCAAAGAAGTAAACCTATAACAAAGATGAAAGCTAAAAGTGTTCGAATATAATCCCCTGTAGTTAAACCAGTCGGTTCAATTTCTGCAGGATTTGTAGTCGTATCTGTAAGGTTTTCCGCCTTGTCTATGCTTGCATTTTTTGAACTGCAATCCATACCTTTACCTATACAGTCTGATACACTGATATTCGGATTTGTTTCTGCATATACAGATGGTGCGAAGACAAAACAAGTGAGAAGTATACATAACCAGTTAGTGAATAGTTTTCCATTCATAATTTGATTTAGCTCAACGCTTTGTCGATAAAGGTTTAACGATAAAGTCTTTCGCGCCTGCTTGTATAGCGTCAATTACCATTGCCTGTTGCCCCATAGCTGAACACATAATAATCGTGGCTGTTGGATGTGCACTTTTAATTGCTTTCAATGCTGCAATTCCATCCATTTCTGGCATTGTAATATCCATTGTAACTAGGTCTGGTTTCAACTCATTGTATTTCTCAATTGCTTGTGCGCCATCTGCGGCTTCACCAACAACTTCATAATTATTTTTTGTCAAAATATCTTTGATCATCATTCGCATAAATGCTGCATCGTCCACTACTAAAATTCGTTTTCCCATGTATATTCCCTCCAAGTATCGTCTATCGTAAATTATTAATTCGATCCATCTGACTAAGGATATCCGTAATACGGACCCCGAAGTTTTCATCAATTACTACTACTTCTCCTTTTGCAATATAGCGATTATTGACAAGGATATCGACCGGTTCACCTGCTAACTTATCCAACTCAATAATTGACCCTCCAGACATTTCTAGGATTTCTTTGACTGAACGCTTCGTACGTCCTAATTCTACGGTTACTTGAAGTGGTATATCAAGTAGCATATTCAAATTATTTGATTCTTCTTTGCTCAAGCTTGGCGATTGGAAGCTAGCAAACTCTGCTTGTTGCACTTGCACTTGTGGCTGAGTTGGTCTTGAAGTTGGTGACCCCTGTTGTGGCGCGTGATAAACAGGATCTGGTTGTGATGCTGGTTGTTGGTATTCCCGCTCTGGTTGCTGTGGAATAGAAACCGGTTCGGGTGTTGATGGGATTTCCTCTATTTCCGTAGCAGTTGCCGCTTCTTCTTCACCCATCAAAGATGAAACAAGTTTCTTCCCAAACTCGATTGGGTATAGTTGCATAATATTAGAATCAATCAACTCGCCTACTTTTATATTGAACGATACACGTATTAATAAATTTTGCGCTGGTATATGTTCAATCCCTTGATCGAGCTGAACATTCATCAAATCGATTGTCGGCGGTGAGATATCTACTTTTTTATTGAATATGGTGGACATGGATGTAGCAGAAGAGCCCATCATTTGATTCATCGCTTCCTGCACTGCGCTTAAATGAATATCACCCAACTCGTCATTAGGAGAAGTACCATCCCCACCCAACATAAGATCCGCAATAATCGCTGCATCACTCTGCTTAATGACAAGTACATTGGATCCACTTATCCCTTCCGTAAATTCTACTTTTATAGCCACATACGGATGCGTAAACTCTTTATCTAGTTCATCGCGTTTTATCAGTGATATAGTCGGTGTGGTGATATCTACCTTTTGTCCAAGCAATGCAGAAAGTGCAGTTGCCGAACTCCCAAATGAAATATTCCCAATCTCTCCGAGAGCATCCTGCTCCATATCCGTTAAGTACTCATCTATATTTATCTTTGCTGGCTCTGATGGTTCAGCGGGTTCAAGTGTTTCACCACGCAATAATGCTTCAATTTCTTCTTGTGAGAGAATATTATCACTCATCATCCTCATCCCCTCCCGACATCAATGTTTCTAGTACTTGAACAGCCATTCGATTACGCAGCTTACCTGGCTGAGCCGTGAATTTTGGTGTTTCTCCTACACGAATTGTCAGAGGTTCTTCAATTTGTGTATCCAATGAAATGACATCTCCTATTTGCAAGTAAAGTAAATCTTCTACTGTAATTTCTCCTTTACCTAATTCCACTACGATCGGCAACGACGCTTGTTTCAAACGTTTTTCCAATAAAAGACTCTGTTCGGGTGTTGGCTCTTTTTTATTAGTCTGCATCCAGTAGCGGACTGATAAGTTTGGAATAATAGGTTCAAGTACAACGTGTGGTATACATATATTGATCATTCCACTTGATTCACCAATAACGATATTAAAAGAGATGACAACGACCGTTTCATTAGGTGAAATCATTTGTAGGAACTGTGGATTCACTTCCATTTCCGTAAGATACGGATCAATATCAATTAAACCTGCCCAAGCCTCACGTAAATTATCGAAAGAACGTTCAAATAAATTCGTTAATATCTTTGTCTCAATTTCCGTCATATTATCTACTTTACCTGAACTGGATCCAAATCCACCCAATAATCTTTCAAGCATAGAATAGGCAACATTCGGATTCACTTCCATCAAAATATTTCCTTCGAGTGGGGATACATCGAATATATTTATCAATGTCATATTAGGAATCGAACTGATAAATTCCTCAAATGGTATCTGATCCACAGATACGACATTAATTTGAATATATGTACGCAATTGTGCTGAAAAGTAGGTTGTCAACAATCTAGCGAAATTTTCATGAATTCTCGTTAAGCTCCGAATCTGGTCTTTTGAAAAACGTAATGCTCGTTTAAAGTCATATACACGAACTTTCCTAACCTCTTCTTCTTTCTTCATTTCCTCCGCTGACATTTCCCCCGTAGACAATGCAGACAACAACGCATCTATTTCATTTTGTGACAGTACATCACCCGACATTGGCCCACCTCCACTTACATAAACATCTCTTATAAACCATCATTGGATAATGTAAGAGACAATATATACTTTCTGTATTTCGCCATTTTGCATCAGTTCGTTGAGTTGGGCTTTAATAGTATCTTCAAACTGTTGTTTTCCGGCTTTACCCTCAAAGTCTTTTGCCGTCATTTCAGAAACCTCTTGAATGACCATATTTTTCACCTGGAAGTCCCGTTTCATCAATTCTTCCGCAGCTTTTTTTCCGTCTGTCTGAATCTTTAATGATAGGCGTACAAAATTACGACCAGATAAGTTAGTTGTTATTTCTTCCACATCGACTGACGACTCGATAATCTCATCAATACTCGGTCCTTTTTCAGAAGCGTCACTATCTTTATTGAAATTTAGAATAAGGACAACCGCCACTACACCAATTAACGTAATACTTACTAAAATAATTAAGGAAATTGTTAATAATTTATTCTTCATCCTCTTCCCCCTTGATATGCGGATTCGACAGCAACTGGACCGCTTGATAAAATTTAATGATCCGGCTGTTTACTTCCTCAACCGTATCAAGGACGATATACTTTGAACCTGTGGTCAACGTAATCGTCGTGTCTGGAAATGACTCGACTTTTTCTATGTATAGCGCATTTAATGTAAATGTCGTGCGATTTAATCGAGTGACTTTAATCATATGTAAGGGGCCAGGCCAAGGCCGGCCCGACCCTCCTTTTTCAATCTATGTTTTTATCGCTTCAAGTTTACCAACTCTTGCAAAATTTCGTCGGACGTTGTGATGATTCTTGTGTTTGCCTGGAATCCACGTTGTGCAACAATCATTTCTGTGAATTCTTCGGAAAGGTCGACGTTGGACATTTCTAGGGAACCTGATTTGATTGCACCACGGCCCTCTGCTAAAGGTAAACCTTCTGACGCTGCTCCAGAGTTGGCACTTTCTTGATACAAATTGCCCCCAACTTTAGTTAAACCACCTGGATTATTGAATTTAGCTAAACCTACATTACCAATTGGTGTCAATACTCCATTAAGTACAATATTCACCGCTCCATCTTGTCCTATAGAAAGAGATGTGGCTTCCAAATCAACATTAATTTTAGCTCCGCCTTCATCTAACAGATATCTACCGTCACCATCTACAATGTCTCCGGCTTCATCCAAATAGAAGTTTCCTGCCCTAGTATAAAAATTTTCAGTTCCACCATTCTCACCGACTATAAAGAACCCGTCACCTTCAATTGCCAAGTCTAGTGTGTTTCCTGTAGTTTGCATTGATCCACCCGAGTGTATGGTATCAATCGCCGCCAATTGTGAACCTAATCCAACTTGCTTAGGATTCACACCGCCTCGAACAGCACCAGGAGCTGAAGCACCCGCCACAGTCTGTGAATACAAATCTTTAAACACCGTACGCCCCTTTTTAAAGCCGTACGTATTAACGTTAGCGATATTGTTACCAATTACATCTAATTTCGTTTGAAAGTTTTTTAAACCGGATATTCCTGAGTACATTGAGCGAATCATATGTTTGTTTCCCCTCTCGATTTTAAAGTGCACCACATCAGTCAGTCAGCGGTGTGTTGGCATCCTATTCTAGGTCCTGCCTGGTTTAGCTGAATACTATCGTTCCATCGATATTGGTGAAAAGCTGATCTTTCGCTTCCATTCGGTTCATCGCGGTGATGACAGTTGAGTTCTTGGCACTGACGATGAGTACTGCTTGATCAGTCAACACGAGTGATTCGCGGATTCCCTTCCTTTTCGCCTCGTCTACTTTTTCTGAGATGCGTGCCCATTCTGCGTCAGTCATTTGAATGCCTCGTTCTTGCAAACGGTCGTTAGCATGTTTACTGATTTTCAGTTTTTCAGGTTGCGTCGTATGATGCAGATGTTCGAGAAATGACTGGTTAGGTGGCTGTGCTTGTATCTGACTTTGGCATAAAATTGGTGATGGCATGCGATGGACATTAATCTTGTTCAAGACATCGCTCCATTCGTTTATTCGCTAATAGATATAAATTGGCTAGCTTCGATTTTCTTACCGTCTTGCAATATATAATTCAGCTTTCCAGCTTTATTTGTCACAGAACTGACTTTTCCTGTTCGTTCTTCTTCGCCATCCATATATCCGATTGTTTTACCAATGAGCATGCTTGCTTGTACTAGATTATTCGGTTGACCACCTGAAGCACCATTCGCAATTACTTCAGAAATATTGCCCGGCGATAATTCCTTGCCATCTGCTAATGTAAAGATAACTGACCCATCCATATATTTAATGGACTGAATCGTTCCGCTACCTTCATTGATAATTGGCTTGCCCTCTTCATCTTTTTTATCTGACATTTCATGCCAACGAATATCTTTACCTATGAAGCTATTATACTGGATCAACTGACTTTGGTTTTGCGCATCCGCGAACCGTTCAAACGCTTTTGCTAAGTTCATCGTCTGCTCAAGTGAAGAAAACTGTGCCATTTGTGCAATAAACTCATTGTCTTTCATCGGATTCGTTGGATCCTGATTGGCCATTTGTGCAATCAAGATTTGCATAAAGGCATCTTTATCCATCGTACCTGGTCCGGTCTTGCGTTCATCACGTTGCTTATTAATCAAGTACATAGAATCTGTAATAGGTTTTTGTGCTGGTGCTGAGTTAATATCTCCCGCCACTAATTACACCTCCAGTTCAATCATGAATTCTTCAAACGTCATCTCATGTTCATCCTGTTGCTGATCTCGCTCTGTCGGTTGCTCTTTTTGTTGACTGTTTTGTTTGTTAAATGCTTGTTCGCGATCATTTTTAGAGGGATCCTGAACCGTCTGTGATAAATCAATTCGATCTACTTGTAAGTTTTGCTGGTTGAATGCGTGACGTAACTGATGCATTTGACTATCTAGCATTTCACGCGCCATGGCAGTCGATGCTAGGATTCTAGCTGTCATAACCCCATTCACTTCTAACAATTCGATACGGACATGTCCTAGATGTTCTGGATACAATTTAATCGATAGTCGATTCATACCATTTGTTTGTCCAAAATTTGCTCGGTTCAGTATCGCTTGGAATTCACGCATCAAAACTTCACTGCGACTTTCCGGCGCTTTTTCGACTTGCGTCATCTGAAAGACCGGTCTACTTTCAGTCTGTGGTAAAACAGATTGTATAGATGGTGTTTCACTCGGTTTCGCCTGTTGATCTTGTTGCTTTGCGTCTGCTGCTGATTGCTCTGTCGTTAAGCGAATCATATGTTGCATAGCTGAAGGTAACTGGATCGTTTGTTTTACTTCTGGTTTCACTGCTTTATCTTCAAGCATCGTAGCAAATTGAGCCAATATAGGTCGAATCGTCTTAACTAACTGCACCTGTCCAACATCTAGATCCATTTTAGGAGCAGCTAGTTCGACTGCTTTGAATAAAACTGTCATTTCAACTATTACTTTTTCAGGGTATTGCTGAAACGCCAATTGAATTTTCTCTGGTGGTATTGTTTGCAGCGTATCCAATACAAACCAAATATCTTCAGTAGCCTGTATTTTCTCTAACTGTTCTTTAGTTACACCTACAACTTCTAGTACATTTGTAATCACTTCTATTGTATCCGCTACCGTCTGATCTACTTGTTCCTTTTGAATTTGTGGAATCACAACAGCCTCTTCGACAGGAGTTTTTGTAGGCAAACTTTGTCGATAACCTAATTCTTTCAGCAAATGCGAGACTACAGGTGTGTTTTGCTCGCTTTGTTTTAACTCATCCAGTAAGTGCGCGACTACAGGTGTGTTTTGCTCGCTTTGTTTTAATTCATCCAGTAAGTGCGAGTCTACAGGTGATTTTTGTTCGCTTTGTTTTAGCCCATCCAGTAAGTACGCGACTACAGGTAATTTTTGCTCACTTTGTTTTAGCCCATCCAGTAAGTACGCGACTACAGGAGATTTTTGCTCGCTTTGTTTTAACCCATCCAGTAAACTAGCTAATTCCTCTACTGTCTTGGCATTCATGATATCGTCCATCAATTTTGCTAGTTTCCCATCTGAACCAAGTGATTGCCCACCATTGGTAAATTCAGAAGATGCTATCATATTTTGAAAAACACTTCCAAATCCAGACGCGCCTGTGCCACTAATTGTAGAAACGGGTGAAGCTGTTGACATGCCTGGTGAACCAATACTCATCAATAGTCCTAAATTCAAATTAACACCTCCTTCAAATACTGACATACTACTTTGTTAACATCGAAGTGTATTTAGCCGCTTCTTCTGGCGTCATTTTCTCTAGTATAGAAGCCAAAGTCGCAGGTTTTAAGCTAGATAAAATTTGCACGGCTTCTGCATCCCCCATTTCAGTAATAACGGGCGCTGCTGATTTAGCAGACATTTGTTCATACGTGCTGACAATTTCTTTGAAATCTCGCTTTGACTCACTCTGTTCTATTTTAAGTTGTTCAATTTCTTCATTCAGCTTCTCTTTTTCAATTACTAATGTTTCATTTGAATCTTTCACTTGCGAAAGTTCATTTTGGACTTCAAATAATTGTGCTTCTTTCTCTTGAATTTCGGCTTGCAAAGAAATAACACGTTCTTCTAAAATCAAATCCCCCTCCACTTTTTCATCAGGTTTTTTTTCTTCTAGAAATGGTATTTTGGAAGTCCATTCTTTGGCTTGATCAAACACATTAACATCCGCAACTTTTGCAATGATTAATACAACTGCTGTTGTAAACATTAAAGGTATGATAATCCATGCTAGTAAAATCTGAAAAAAGCCGAATGACTTTCTTTCAACAACTTCTACTTCTTTGGCTTTTCTCTTCTTTTTAGATTTAGCCACTCTACCACCTATCTTCTTTTGAGCGAAATTTTATCGTCGACAGTTCATCAATTCGATTGGCTTCCACAAGTTCCATTTCGGCATCATATTGTTGTTTACCAATCTCTTTCATTTTCTCGAATTTTTTCACTTCAATATTTTTTTCTAGAAGTTGTGATTCATACCAACTCATTTTCGAACGAGATTTTATGACTTCTTTCTGCGTTTGATCTATTTGGACTTCTAGCCTATCTATATATCGTGAGTAGTGATGTAAGTCATCGATGGAAAAGCCTGTAGCCATTCGTACTTGCTGTTGTTCCAAAGTCTCTTCCTTTTTTTTTATTTGATTGTAAAGCTCGGTTGCTACTTCTTCAAATTGCCGAATGGCTTCTTTATATGCTATCTCAGTTTCATCACGTTCTTGCTCACGTAGTGTCAAAACTTTTTCAAAACGATAATTATAAGTGGTCATGTGCCACCACCTCCAGAAGCTAATGCAATCATTTCATTGACCGTATCCTCTAGACTGACATTCTCATCGTAAGCCTGCTTCAAAAACTTTGTAATAAGTGGTTCATATTTAATTGCTTCATCAATTTCATGTGAAGTACCTTTTTTGTACGCACCTATATTAATCAAATCTTCGGCTTTATCATAAGCGTAATATAGCTCGCGTAACTTTTCTGCGGCTTTTTTATGCTCTGGTTCTGCAATATGATTCATTAAACGGCTTACGCTTTTCAAGACATTAATAGCTGGATATTGCCCTTTATTTGCGAGCGTTCTGTCGAGTACGATGTGACCATCCAGAATTCCTCGTACGGCATCTGCGATTGGTTCATTCATATCATCGCCGTCAACAAGTACCGTATAAAAAGCAGTAATGGCTCCCATTTCATTCGTACCACTTCGTTCGAGTAATTTCGGTAGAATAGCAAAAACAGATGGGGTATAGCCGCGTGTTGCTGGTGGTTCTCCGACTGCAAGTCCAATTTCTCGTTGTGCCATCGCAACACGAGTGACAGAATCCATCATGAGCATTACATTCAGACCTTTATCTCTAAAGTACTCAGCAATGGCTGTTGCAGTAAAAGCACCTTTAATCCGCATTAGAGCAGGCTGATCAGATGTCGCTGCGATAACGATTGTTCTCTTCAAACCCTCTGGTCCTAAATCTCTGTCGATAAACTCTCGAACTTCACGGCCACGTTCACCAATTAACGCGATAATATTAATATCAGCTTCAGTATTTCGTGCAATCATGCCAAGTAACGTACTTTTCCCTACACCTGAACCGGCAAAAATCCCAACTCGCTGGCCACTTCCTACTGTCAGCATGCCGTCAATCGCTTTTACCCCAACAGCTAACTTATCATTGATTGTTGGACGTGTTAGTACATTCGGAGGACTATTTTCTGTACGAACAGTAGCTAGTCCCTTCGGTAGCGCGCTATAGTCGATTGGTTGTCCCAATGAATCTAACACGTGTCCCAATAAATTCATACCAACCTTTACTTCAAGGGGTTTGCCTAATGATTCTACAAGACATCCACTAGAGATATTTCGAATATCAGTGTAGGGCATGAGCATAACAATTTCTTCACGAAAACCAACTACTTCAGCCTGGATCACTGATCGGCCTTCTTCTGGCACATTCAAGTGAATAAAGCATACATCGCCAATGGAAGATGCCGGCCCTTGTGATTCAATCATTAGACCGACTACTCGAATCACTCGACCATATTTCTTTAATGTATTGATATTTGGAATAATTCGAATGAGATCTTCTGCTTTTTTCAAAATTACACACCGCTTTCCATAATTTTGACAAGCTGTTCTTTCAATTCGTTTAATTGATCATCCACACTGACGACAATTCGACCATGGTTCGTTTCTATAAAACAGTCTGTTGCGGAAAAATCTTCATTTACAAAAATTAAGAATGGTGTCTCTGGCGGAAAGATCGATGCTAACTCAGATCGGTTATGCGTTACCATTTTAAAATGTTCAGTAGGGACAAATAACTTAATCTCTTTCATTTCCTGCGCTTCTTTTATTCCTTTTCGAATAATCGATAGATATGTTTCATCGTCATCTTCAAGCGCTTTATGAATGATTTGTTCAGCAGAACGAATAGCAATATCCAATATCACTCGTTCTTGGTTCATCAAATATTGCGTAGCATTCTGATAAGATAACATCGTTGTCTCATTTGCCGCTTCTATCATTTCTCGCATATCAGCAATCGCTTTATTCCGTCCGTCTTCAAATCCTGTTTGAAATCCTTCATCGTACGCGGATTGTTGCAACTTTTCTTTTTCGCTCGCCCAAGACGCATGCATCGCTTCAATATCAGCTGCTGCTCTTGTCATTCGTCGTTCAATTTCAGCATCCGCTATATCACTGCGTTGTTGTATCTCTTGCATCATTCGATTTCGTTCGGCAAACATCATTCCATACGTAAGAGGTTTTTCAATGGGTTCAACTGGCTCTTCTAACATATTTCGGATCGAAATTTCTTTGACCTGTTTTTCATTTACTATAGTACGCTCAGAACGAAACAGATTAGACAATGATGTCATCTCCTCCGCCACGGGCAATAATAATCTCCCCTGCGTCCTCGAGTCTACGGATAATACCGACAATTCTTGATTGTGCCTCTTCAACATCACGTAAACGCACAGGACCCATGACTTCCATTTCTTCTTGGAAAGACTCTGCCATGCGTTGAGACATATTCTTAAATAAAATCTCTTTTACTTCTTCACTTGATACTTTCATAGCTAATATTAAGTCTTCATTTTCACAATCACGTATGACACGCTGTATCGAACGATTATCCAATGTAATAATATCTTCGAAGACAAACATCCTTTTACGAATCTCTTCAGCCAACTCAGGATCTTGAATTTCAAGCGCATCGAGAATAGTTTTCTCGGTCGAACGATCGACACCGTTCAAAACTTCGACCACTGCATCGACGCCACCAGTTTCTGTAAAATCCTGTGTGACTGTAGAAGACAATTTACGTTCCAACACCGCTTCAATTTCACTAATCACTTCTGGAGATGTTGATTCCATTGTTGCAATCCGCTTTGCAATATCGGCCTGCATTTCTTGCGGAAGAGATGACAGGATTAATCCTGCCTGCTCCGCTTCTAGATAAGACAAAATAAGCGCAATCGTTTGTGGATGTTCATTTTGTATAAAGTTCAAAATTTGTGTAGGTTCCGCACGTCTAGCAAAATCAAAAGGCTTAACTTGAAGTGATGAAGTCAGGCGGTTAATAATCGCTTGCGCATGATCTTTACCCAACGCTTTTTCAAGTACTGTTTTCGCGTAACCAATACCACCTTGTGAAATGTAATCTTGCGCTAACGCAATATTATGGAATTCTTCAATAATCTCTTCTTTCACAGATGACTCAACTTTTTTTACTCCTGAAATTTCTAGTGTTAACCGTTCAATTTCCTCCTCATTTAGATGCTTATAAACCGCTGCTGAGACTTCAGGCCCCAGAGAGATAAGCAATAAGGCGGCCTTTTGTTTACCCGACATACTCTTGTCTTTCTTAACCAACTTGCATCCCCCCGTTACTCTTCAGCAATCCACGTTCGTAATAACTTCGCGAACTCTTCTGGCTTATCTTTCGCCATCTTCTCGAGTTGTTTTCTACGCTCAGTGGCTTCAGTCTCTTGTTCGATATTAATGTCATCTACTTGAATAGTTTCTAGTTGCTGTTCAGCTTGTCGCCCTTCTTCCAATTCAGCATCTTTACGTCTTTTACGTTGGAATAAAACGATGAGTACGATAATCGCTAGAACTAGTACACCGCCGATAACGTAAACCCACCAAGGGATAACCGTCTTCGTTTCTTCAAATGCTACGTTTTTACCTCTCAACGGCTGGACTGAAACAGCAATTTTCTCAGCCAACAATTCATCTGTAAGCTCTCCCGCCGCCTCTTTATCCAAAGTTGTGCGCACAATCGTTTCTAAAATGCGTTCAATATCTTGTTGCACTTCAGGCGCTAAAGAGGTCGGATCATCCGCAATTGGTGGTTCAATCATAACTTGTATACCTAGATTACGAATTTTATAAGGACTCTCCACAATATCTTTGCGAATTCGATTGACTTCATTGTTTATAGTCTCTTCTATGCGTTCGTAGTCTCCGTTACCCGATTCACCTTCTACATAGGTTGTTCTGTTATCTGTTGGATCTTCCGCTTCTGGAGTTCCACCTATCGCAGGATTAGTTCCTGAAAAAGATTCTGTAATTCGCTGTACACTTAATGCAATACCTTGCATGTTTTCTTCATCTACAGGTGTCACAAGATTTTCTACACGTTGCTCCTTCTTAAAATCGATGTCTGTTGTAACTGAAACCACGACTTTATCTTGCCCCATCATCGTACTTAACATCATTTGTACTTGTCTTTGGATATCACGTTCGATGGTCTTTTTTACACTCATTTGATCGGTTACACTTTGTCCAACCGAGTTTTCTGAATCTTTCAGATCAAAATACTCAAAGTATTGGTTCTGTATGACGATATTATCATTAGACAAGTTCGGTAAGCTTTTTGACACTAGGTTATATAGTGACGCGATTTGCTGTTCAGTGAAATTTTGTCCTGCATTAGTTTTCAACATAATCGCCGCACTAGCTTCCGTCGCTGAATCATTAACGAAAATCCCCTCAGTCGGTAATGTAAGCATTACTTTTGCATCTTTAATACCTTCTATACCCTTTATTAAGTTCGCCAATTCCGTCTGCATCGCAGCAAGCTTAATCATATTAAATTCGTTGTCTGTAGTTCCGAAGCCTGCATTATCCGAAAAGAAAGAGTAATCTATGAGGCCTGAATTCGGGAAACCTTCTGCCGCTAAAGATACCCGCAGATTATCTAATTGTTTCTCGGGTACCGATATAGCTGTGCCACCAGGCTCAACTATATACATAACACCCTTTCCGTCCAATACTTCTTTAATGCGACCTATTTCAGATGGGGATACATCGGAATAGAGTGTTACATATGTAGTTTTAGATAGGGATATTGTTAAAAAAATTGCCAGCGCAATCACACTGGCTGCTGTTGCAATATATGTGATTTTTTGTTTTTTAGAGCGACTATCCCAGAACAACTTTATATCCGTCCTAATTTTTGTGAATCTTTCCTTCATTCTAATCCCCCGGTCAGCCTAACTGGGTAAATTTCCAAGTTTGCTTAGTGTTTTCATTCAGTTAAACAGGCATTCTAATAATCTCTTGATACGCTTCTACTACTTTATTACGCATTTCAACAGTCGCATTCAGTGCGATACTCGCTTTTTGAGCAGCAATCATAACAGTATGTAGGTCAACATCATCGCCTCTAATAAGTTTAGTTGTTAATTGGTCAGATATTTTCTGCGTATGATCCACTTGGTGAATCGCATCATTTAGCATCGCTGAAAAGCTTTGCTGTGCTTCAAAAGGCGTTTTCTGCGGTTGTTGATCGGGTACGGCAAGTGCACCAGTGATGGATTGAATCGGCATTTCAACTACTCCCTTAGCTTATTATTTTCCTATTTCCAATGCTTTCATAAGCATCGACTTGTTTGCATTTAGCACTGTAACATTTGCTTCATATGATCTAGTCGCTGACATTAAGTCAATCATTTCTCGCAATGGATCCACGTTAGGCATTTGCACATATCCTTCTTCGTTTGCATCTGGATGTGTTGGATCAAAAACTAATTTGAATGGCGTTTCACGATCTTCCTTAACTCGTGTCACAGTCACTCCGTTAGCAGAACCATGTGTATGGTTACCTTTTGCAACTTGTAAAAAAGAAGAAAACTGCCCTTCTCTAGGTTGTAATGTAACGGTTTTTCTTCTGTATGGCTGCCATTCGCCATCAACTAGCTTTGCACGAGTTGTGTCTACATTGGCCATATTCGAAGAGATTACGTCCATCCGTAACCTTTGCGCAGTTAGTGCTGATGAAGATGCATTTAAACTATGAAATATGCTCATGATCAGCGGCCTCCTTTAATGACACTTTGAAGAGAATTGAATTTTCCGTTCAATCGTTCAATAAGTGCAGAATTATAGATTTGATTCGCGGCAAGATCTGCTTGTTGTTTATCCATATCTACTCCATTGCGATCTTGACGGTAGCGTACATTAAAACTATTGAATGTTTTACTTCCTGTAGAATGTATGAAGTCCATATGTTTAGCATCTGTTTTGTAAGCTACTAACCCTTTGCTTGTTTCATTTGATAATACTTGTTTAAAATCTACATTCTTCGCTTTATAATTCGGTGTGTCAACATTAGCTATATTCTGTGATATAGCTTTCCCTTTGGCTGATGAGTAATCTAAACCTTTTTCAAGTAGATTGATGGTACTACCGTAAATATCTATCTTCTCTCTATCCTTTCTCAAACGAGTTCACTATATTTTTTATTCGACAAACTATTACAGTAAAATACAGCATTCGAACAATTCGCCAGCATTCTCTTAATCTATTGTAGCTGAATTTAATGATTTTTGTCCATCTATTTCTAAATATCTTCATAGGGCTAAGTAACTCTTTTGATATTTCGACAAACTTCATAGGAATTCGACTACTCTAAAGTATTTCTTATGTATAACGCTAAGTTACTATGCAACGGCTTTTATTCACCAAGCAATTTTTCAGTTACTTTATTCCATTAATAACTTACTATACGAATAAAAGCCTACTCAAATATACCGTTACTTATTAGTGGTTATATTTCACTATAATATATGAACTCTATTTATATTATTTTATGACAAAGTAATACATAAAAGAGTTTGGATAAACTTCAAAAAAAAAAAAAAAAAAAAAAAAAAAAAAAAAAAAAAAAAAAAAAAAAAAAAAAAAAATAAAAAAAAAAACACGATTTTACTTTTGTGTTTTCGGTAGTTACATAAGCCTTTTCACTTGCGTCTCAGTTCTTTCATTTTACGACTGGTGCTTTTCAAGTTCCGCTAAAAATTTATCATTCAATACTTTAATGTACGTACCTTTCATCCCTAAAGAACGTGATTCGATAACTCCAGCACTCTCTAATTTACGTAAAGCGTTAACAATTACAGAGCGTGTAATCCCTACACGATCCGCAATTTTAGAAGCAACAAGTAATCCTTCATTGCCATCCAACTCTTTAAAAATATGCTCAATTGCTTCATGCTCACTGTAAGATAAAGAATTGATAGCCATTTGAACAACTGCTTTACTCCGTGCTTCTTGTTCAATTTCCTCGGATTTCTCACGTAAAATCTCCATACCAACTACAGTCGCGCCGTATTCAGCCAAAATCAAGTCATCTTCTTCAAAGCCATCTTTCAATCTAGCCAAGATCAGTGTACCTAAACGCTCACCGCCACCGATAATCGGGACAATCGTCGTCAAACCATCTTTGAACAAGTCTTTGTTTTCTACAGGAAATACTGTATACGAACTTTCGATATCTAGATTTGATGATGTTTCCTGAATTTCAAACAAGCGACTTGTATACTCTTGAGGGAATTTACGTTCTTCAAACATTTGTTTCATACGGTCGTTATCTATCTGATGATGTATTTCTAGACCTAGCAATTTACCTTTTCGACTTACGATGAACGCGTTACAATTAATGACGTCGCTTAGTTCCTCAGCCATCTCTTTAAAGTTGACTGGACCACCAGCACTCTTTTGTAGCATCGCATTAATTTTTCTTGTTTTTACTAATAAACTCATTTCAATAGTTCCTCCTTTTAATCCTTCTGTTAACTTTATTGAATATTCTAAAGGTTTTTAATCATTAAATAAACAAATACGACTTGCTTATAGAATAAAATGTGACAAATCTTTGTTTTTTACAATTCCATCTAATTTTTCATCCACATATGCAGGTGTGATTTTGATAGAAGCCGGCCCAATCTCCGCAGCCTCAAAAGAAAGATCCTCTAACAACTTCTCAAGAATCGTATGCAATCTTCTTGCGCCAATATTCTCTGTCTCATTATTTACTTCAAATGCAATTTGCGCAAGTTTACTAATCGCTTCACCGGTAAATTCAATTTCCACTTCTTCCGTAGCAAGCAAACGCTCATATTGTTTTAGTAATGAAAAATCTGGCTCTAGCAGTATGCGCTCAAAATCAGCTTTTGTCAATTTGTCTAATTCTACACGAATCGGAAATCTCCCTTGAAGCTCTGGAATGATGTCTGATGGTTTGGACATATGAAACGCACCAGCAGCAATGAATAAAATATAATCCGTCTTCACTGCGCCATACTTCGTCGTAACAGTTGACCCTTCTACAATCGGTAGAATATCACGTTGAACACCTTCACGAGATACTTCTCCAGATGTTTTATGGTTACTGCTCGCAATTTTATCCATCTCATCTAAGAAAATAATACCGGCTTGTTCAGTCATTTCAATTCCTTTACGTGCTACTTCGTCTTGATCTATCAGCTTATCGGCTTCTTCTGCTTCAAGCACTGTTCGTGCATCTTTTACTTTCATACGACGCTGCACAGTTTTTTTCGGCATAAGTGAAGAAAGCGCGTCTTGCATACCAGACAATTGCTCCATACCAGACCCTTGAAACGCATCGAACAAAGAGGGTTGTTGCGCTGTTACGTCTATCGTGACCATCCGCTCTTCTATTTGCCCAGCTTTAAGCTGCACAGCAATTTCTGATCGTTTGCGTCTGATTTCCGTTTGATCTACTGTTTTTTCTTCTTGCGGCTGAGCCTTCTGTCCAAAAAACATTTCAAATGGATTCTGTCCATTGCTTTGTTTTTTAGCTTCAGGTACAAGCAACTTCACTAGACGTTCTTCCGCTAATATGCGCGCTTGTTCTTTAACAGATTCGCGCATATCTTCTTTTACCATACGTACGCCGACTTCCGTTAAATCTCGGATCATCGATTCAACGTCACGTCCTACATAACCTACTTCTGTGAATTTTGTTGCCTCCACTTTAATAAATGGTGCATGGATTAGTTTAGCAATTCGTCTTGCAATTTCAGTTTTCCCTACTCCTGTAGGTCCAATCATTAAAATATTTTTCGGAATCACTTCTTCTTGTTCTTCTTCAGTTAACAGCATTCGCCTATAGCGATTTCGCATCGCTACAGCAACTGCTCTTTTTGCCTTCTCTTGTCCTACAATATAACGATCTAAATGAGCAGTAAGCGCTTTCGGAGTCAATTCTTGTTTCATCATCACTCACAGCACCTCCACAATGATTTCATGATTCGTGTATACACAAATATCCGCTGCCGTTTCTAGTGATGCCCTCGCAATTTCTTCGGCAGTTAAGCCACTGCTATATTTTTTCAGCGCTCTACCCGCAGCTAATGCATAATTCCCACCAGAACCAATAGCCAAAATTCCGTCATCAGGTTCAATAACTTCACCTGTACCCGATACCAATAATAACGTCTTTTGGTCCATTACGAGCAGCATGGCTTCTAATTTACGTAAAATACGATCTCCGCGCCATTCTTTCGCAAGTTCAACAGAAGCTCGTTGAAGATTGCCGTCATACTCCATCAATTTCGCTTCAAATAAATCAAATAACGTAAAGGCGTCTGCTACAGAACCCGCGAATCCAGCTAGCACTTCTCCATTAAACAATCTACGGACTTTCTTCGCTGTATGTTTCATAACGACGGCATTGCCCATCGTCACTTGTCCGTCACCTGACATAGCACACTGCCCTTCATGATGAACGGCAAAAATCGTAGTAGCATGAAATTCCATGATCTTTCCTCCTATGCACGAGGGTGCGTTTGTAAATATGTTTGACGTAAATGTTCGTTCGTGACGTGCGTGTATACTTGCGTTGATGATAAATGACTATGACCAAGCAACTCCTGTACCGAACGAAGATCAGCACCCGCGCCAAGCAAATGTGTGGCAAACGTATGCCTAATCATATGGGGTGTAATTTTCGTATGTAGCGCAGCTCGCTCCATCAATTCATTCAAAATATAACGCACTCCACGATCCGTTAAAGGATCACCACGTAAATTCACAAATAACATCGAATGCTTTTTTTGTTTCATTAATCGCGGTCGGCTAGTAGCCATATATTCATGCAACGCCTCTTCCGCAAAGCTTCCAAATGGCACAAAACGTTCTTTTTTACCTTTACCCATCACTTTAACGATCCCTAAATAATGATCTACATCTTGCACTTCAATAGCAACTAGTTCCCCTACACGAATTCCCGTCGCATAAAGCAACTCTAATAACGCGCGGTCTCGCACTGAACGGTTATCTTCTCCCATAGTCACGTCAAACAACTTCTCTAGTTCTTGTTCATAAAAAAAAGCAGGTAAACGTTGCTCTTTTTTCGGATGATACAACAAACGAAAAGCCTGATCTTCGATACCATAACGCGCATTAATAAATTTGAAAAACGAACGAATGGCTGATATCTTTCTAGAAATACTCGTTCTGGCAAATTTCCGATCATATAAACGTGTGACGTACAGTCTCGCCACAGCATACTCCACATTTTGCAGATCATTAATACGTTCCTCTTGTAAAAAAAACAAAAATTCCTGTAGATCTTTTTCATACTCTTTAACAGTGTACGATGAATAGTTTTTCTCTAGGCGAATATAAGATACATATTCATCTACCAATTCTTTTATTTCAGGAACCATTCGATCACCTCGCAGTGAATTGTAAGTAATTGAAGTTGATATCGAAAATTCTCAGGATTCCGAAATATATATAATTTGGAATGTAATATATAATCCAAATGTTCTCCATCAAACACTATACAATAGCAGAGATTTTTGGGCAACTTTGAAAATTGATTCATGGTCAGTTATTCCCCTAATCATCCAGATTGACACATGTCGTTCAAAACTATTTGTATTTTTCTCCCTAAAACTTTTTTCCTTATGTAAACTGACGTCTAGTTAACTCTTTAGTTTCATCGCACATAAAAACCTTACCTAGTAAAGGTAAGGTTTTTGGTTAAATAATAGTTGTTTCTTTAAATTTCTTTAATGCTTCTAATGCACGATTGGCATGTTTCTCTGCACGTTCCGCTTTCGATCTACTACGCTTTCCTAAATCCGGGAACAATCCAAAATTAATATTCATCGGTTGGAAGTTTTTTGGATCCGCCTCAGTAATATAGCGCGACATACTACCAAGTGCAGTTTCTCTTGGAAAACGAATCGGTTTACCACCTTTCGCCAAATGTGCGGCATTGATACCGGCGATTAGTCCAGAGCCTGCGGATTCAACATAGCCTTCTACCCCCGTCATTTGACCAGCAAACAAAATGGTTGGTTGAGACTTTAACTGGTACGTGCAGTTCAATACTCTCGGTGAATTAATGAACGTGTTTCGATGCATTACACCGTAGCGAACGATTTCCACATTTTCTAAACCTGGGATCAACTTCAGTACGTCTTTTTGTGCTCCCCATTTCAAATGCGTTTGGAAACCGACTAGATTGTATAATGAACCAGCTGCATTATCCCGTCTTAATTGAATAACAGCGGTCGGCTCTTTGCCTGTCCTCGGATCTTCTAAGCCAACTGGTTTCAATGGACCGAACAGCATGGTTTTCACTCCACGCTTCGCCATCACTTCAATCGGCATACAACCTTCAAAATACATTTCCTCTTCAAAGTCTTTTAATGGAGCTACTTCTGCTGAAATGAGTGCTTGGTAGAAACGATCAAACTCTTCTGCATTCATCGGGCAATTCAGATAGGCAGCTTCACCTTTATCATAACGAGATTTCAAATAAACCTTTTCCATATCGATAGAATCGCTTTCTACGATAGGAGCCGCCGCATCATAAAAATATAAATAATCTTCTCCAGTTAACTCGCGTATTTCTTCAGCAAGCGCTGGTGATGTTAACGGACCGGAAGCAATAACCGTAATTCCCTCAGGCAGTTTCGTCACTTCTTCGTTAATCACTTCAATATTCGGATGATTTCGAATTTGTTCTGTTACGTTGGCCGCAAACTCATGACGGTCTACAGCTAACGCTCCCCCTGCAGGTACTGCACATCGATCTGCCGATTGGATAATTAATGAATCCAACTGACGCATTTCTTCTTTGATCACTCCGACTGCATTAGTTAAGTTGTTAGCTCGTAAAGAGTTACTACACACTAACTCTGCAAATTTATCTGTATGGTGGGCCGGGGTTTGTTTAACCGGGCGCATCTCGAACAATTTCACTTGAATTCCTCGATTTGCGAGTTGCCATGCCGCCTCACTTCCAGCTAATCCCGCACCAATTACATTTACAGTTTGCGTCATTTCAAATACCTCTTTCTCGTTATGTTCAGTCGCCTAGTTACCCCTGTGGTTCTTCTTTATAATCACATTCCGTACATTGAATTTGGACACCTTTTTTCAGACGTTTTTCCACTAATGTCTGCTGACACTTTGGACACGGTCTAGAAATCGGCTTATCCCATGAAACATAATCACACTCAGGATATTGGTCACAGCCGAAGAATACTCTCTTCGTTTTACTCTTACGCTCGACCACTTCGCCTTCTTTACATTTCGGACACGTTACGCCAATCGGTTTGATGATTGCTTTCGTATTTCTGCAATCCGGGAAGTTAGAGCAAGCCATGAACTTTCCGTAACGGCCCATCTTATAGACCATTGGTGATCCACATTTTTCGCAGTCTTCACCAGCAGGCTCATCTTTTATTTCAATCTTTTCCATTTCCGCATCTGCAACTTCTACGTGCTTCTCAAAATCTCGATAGAATTCATCGATTACTTTACGCCATTCAACACTGCCTTCCTCTACATTATCGAGACTCCGCTCCATTTGTGCGGTAAATTCGATATCAATAACATCCGGGAAATATTGATTGACTGCCTGATGAACAATCCCCCCCAGCTCGGTCGGGATAAATCGCTTAGCATCCAGTGTAACATATCCACGTTTTTGAATTGTATCAAGCGTCGGTGCATACGTAGACGGACGACCTATTCCTAATTCTTCCAACGCTTTCACTAGACGCGCTTCCGAATACCTTGGAGGTGGCTGCGTAAAGTGCTGTTTCGGATCGATTTCTGCATAGGTAATCTTTTCACCTTCTTCAAGCGGTGGGAGGATATTCTCCTTTTCCTCTTGTTGATCATCGTCCCCTTCAATATACACCTTCATAAACCCTGGGAATTTCACTTGAGAACCTGATGCACGGAATCGAATATCGCCATTTAAGAAATCTGCGGTAACCGTATCTAAAATAGCAGGTGCCATCTGACTTGCAACGAACCGCTCCCAAATTAGTTTATACAAGCGGAACTGATCTCTAGATAAGAACGCTTTCATAGCTTCAGGTGGTCGCATCGCTGAAGTTGGGCGAACTGCTTCGTGCGCATCCTGCGTATTAACCTTCGCTTTCGTTTTCGCTGTAACAGTTGAAATGAATTCTTCACCATACATCGTTTGAATGAACGACTTCACTTCGTCTTTTGCCGTATCAGAAATTCTAGTCGAGTCTGTACGCATGTAAGTAATCAAACCGACAGTTCCTTCTTTTCCAATCGCAATTCCTTCATATAATTGTTGGGCGAGCATCATCGTTTTCTTTGCACGGAAGTTCAATTTACGTGCTGCCTCTTGTTGGAGCGATGATGTAGTAAATGGTAATGCTGGATTACGCTTCCGTTCTTTTTTCACTACTTTATTTACTTCAAATTGATCTGGTTCAAGTGCGTTGATGATTTTTTCTACTTGTTCTTGATTGGTTAGCTTTATTCTCTCTTTAGCATCACCATAAAATGTACCTTCAAATGTTTTCTTACCTTTTGTGAACTGTGTCGTAATACTCCAATATTCCTCTGGTACGAATGCATTGATCTCGTTTTCACGATCAATAATCAAGCGCAGAGCTACTGACTGTACACGTCCCGCTGACAATCCTTTTTTGACTTTCTTCCAAAGAATTGGACTGATATTGTATCCTACAAGCCTATCTAAAATACGTCGAGCTTGCTGTGCATCTACTAAATTCATATTGATTGGACGTGGATTTTTGAATGATTCTTTAATCGCATCTTTTGTAATTTCGTTAAACACGACACGACAGTTTGATTCGATATCAACGCCTAGTTGATGCGATAAATGCCACGCAATTGCTTCCCCTTCGCGATCCGGGTCAGCTGCGAGAAAGATTTTCTTCGCTTTTTTTGCTTCTTTTTTTAATTCTTGGAGTATGGGTCCTTTTCCTCGGATCGTAATATACTTCGGTTCATAATTATTTTCGGTATCTACGCCCATTTGACTGCGGGGTAAATCTCGTAAATGGCCAAGTGATGCACTCACTTTATACTTTTTTCCTAAATAACGCTCGATTGTTTTCGCTTTAGCAGGTGATTCCACAATTACTAAGTAATCTGCCATGTAGTTCCCTCCTTAGAGAGATTTCTTTATATTTATTCATCAAAAGAATATCTGTTGCAAAATGTATAACAGTTTTGCGGATAATGCAACCTTTTAAACATTTCACAAATGGAAGGATAGCAAGATTACAGTAAGGAATCGATAATTTGGAAACCACTCCATAACGGCTTGGCTCCTTCATCTAACAGCTTATTTGGACCTGCCGATAAAGACGAATCTATGGCACCTGGAACAGCAAAAATTTCTTTTCCATGATCCAGCGCATGATCCACCGTGCTCATCGTACCGCTTCTTTCGACAGACTCCGTAATAACAATTGCATTCGATAGTCCACTAATGATTCGATTACGCATAGGAAATGTCCATTTAGCTGGTGGGAAATATGGTGGATATTCCGTTACAAGTAAATGATTTCTCGCGATTTCTTGCGCGATTTCTTCATTCCTTTTCGGATACATATGGGAGAACCCGTGACCAAGTACACCAATCGTATCGCCGCCAAAATCTATTGCCGCTCGATGTGCCATCGTGTCCGCGCCTACCGCTAAACCCGAAACAATCGGTATGTTGTGGTCCACTAGTGGAGGAACGATGAAATCCAATACTTTTTTCGAGTAGTTTGTCGCCTTACGCGAGCCTATTATTCCTACACGCATCTTTGTTTTCAAAAGCTTTCGATTCCCCATACTATATAAAACCGCTGGAGGGTCACATAATTGCTTTAATTCTTCAGGATAGTCCGGATGAAAGTAAGGAATGGGGATATAATTCATCTTTTCCAGAAGTTCAATAAGCGGTAGACGAGATAGTTCTTTATACTGCTCTGAAAATCGGCTTGCCTTTTCTTTTGTAAGATCGAATAGCTGTGCCCAATATGTATTGGAATATGATTCTAACCCTTCCAAAGACGGATTTTCTTCCAATAATAAGTGATAGCGATTAAACGGTACTGGATGAATATAATGAAGATTTATTAATTGTTTTTGATGGTAAGTAAATTGCATAGTAATCTCCTTTATTCGACACTACAAGCAACGTACGAAAAAAGGTGTAGCGGATTTTCCCACTACACCCTCTAGTTTACTTCGTTTTACATTTTTCGTATAGTCCTTTTTCTTTCAGGACAGTAATGAGTGTCTCACCAATAACAGATGGCGTCGCTGCCACACGGATATCCGCTGCTTCTAGCGCCTTGATTTTTTCAGCGGCTGTACCTTTACCACCTGAAATAATCGCACCTGCGTGTCCCATACGCTTGCCTTCAGGAGCTGTCTGACCACCGATGAATCCTACGACCGGCTTCGTCATATGTTCCTTGACCCAATCAGCTGCTTCTTCTTCCGCTGTTCCGCCGATTTCACCAATCATCACAACCGCGTATGTGTCCGGATCTTCATTGAATTCCTTTAATACATCGATGAAATTCGTCCCGTTTACCGGGTCTCCTCCGATTCCGACCG
This sequence comes from Sporosarcina sp. GW1-11, assembly GCF_033088395.1. NCBI lineage: Bacteria > Bacillati > Bacillota > Bacilli > Caryophanales > Caryophanaceae > Sporosarcina > Sporosarcina sp. GW1-11. The sequence goes on from NZ_JAPMIW010000001.1 coordinate 87,988, forward strand.
CTGTTGTCTGACCAATCCCCTCTTGCGTTAATTGGTGAACCGCTTCGTACGTCAACGTACCTGAACGCGAAACGACCCCAACATGACCTTTTGTGTGGATATAGCCAGGCATGATCCCAATTTTCGTTTCGTCTGCCGTAATGACACCAGGGCAGTTTGGACCGATTAATCGAGTCTTTTTGCCTTCCATATAACGCTTCACTTTGATCATATCGAGCACTGGAATATGCTCAGTGATACAGATTGCCATTGCAAGCTCTGCATCGACTGCTTCCATGATCGCATCTGCCGCATAAGGTGCTGGTACGTAAATGATGGAAACGCTCGCATCAGTAGCCTTGACCGCATCTTCTACTGTATTAAAAACTGGAACGCCTTCTACTGTTTGACCACCTTTTCCAGGTGTTACACCACCAACGATTTTCGTACCATATTCCAACATTTGCTGTGTATGGAACAGGGCAGTGGAACCTGTAATTCCTTGTACAATGACTCTTGTATCTTTATCAACATAAATACTCATGTTTTTGTACCTGCCTTTCTTATCCTATCAACTCAACGATTTTTTTCGCGCCTTCTGCCATGGAATCAGCCGATACAATATTGATACCGGATTGTTCAAGCAGTGCTTTCCCGCGTTCTACATTCGTACCTTCGAGACGTACAACGAGCGGTACTTGAAGTTCAACTTCTTTAGCCGCTTCGATGACTCCTTCAGCAATGACGTCACATTTCATAATGCCGCCGAAAATATTGACGAATATGCCTTTTACTTTCGGATCAGATAAAATAATTTTGAAAGCGCCAGCAACTTTTTCTTTCTTTGCGCCGCCCCCAACGTCAAGGAAGTTAGCGGGTTCTCCGCCATAGTAGTGGATCGTGTCCATTGTCGCCATCGCAAGACCTGCACCATTGACCATACAACCGATATTTCCATCTAAAGAAATATAACTCAAGTCAAAAGTTGATGCTTCAATTTCTTTCGGATCCTCTTCGTCAAAGTCACGTAATTCAACAATATCTTTATGACGGAATGTCGCATTATCGTCAAAATTAAATTTTGCATCCAGCGCAAGCACACGCTGATCTTTCGTTACAACTAGTGGGTTAATCTCCACAATCGATGCGTCTTTTTCACTAAATACTTTATATAAACCTAAAAATAAACTAACCGCTTTATTGACTAATTTACTCGGTATTTCCATATTAAACGCCATGCGTCGCGCTTGGTAAGGAGCCAATCCAACGACTGGATCGATCACTTCATAGAAAATCTTTTCAGGGTTTTTCTCTGCTACTTCTTCGATTTCCACGCCGCCTTCAGCTGATCCCATCAACGTCACGCGATCAGTTGCACGGTCCACGACAAGACCAATATAGAATTCTTTTTCGATATCGATTCCTTCTTCAACAAGAAGTCTTTTTACCTCTTGCCCTTCAGGACCCGTTTGATGTGTTACAAGTTGTTTCCCGATCAATTCAGCTGCCACAGCGCGAACTTCATCAAGTTTTTTGACAATCTTCACTCCGCCAGCTTTTCCTCGACCACCCGCGTGAATTTGCGCCTTTACTACGATGGGCAAAGTCCCAATTTCCTTCGCAACTGCCATGGCATCTTTTGGTGAGAATGCAACACGGCCTTTCGAAACAGCAACACCATACTCTCTCAGAAGCTGCTTCCCTTGATATTCATGGATGTTCATAAGTACTGCCTCCATTCGATTTACAATTGCTTGAAACGTTACTACTTTATTATTGTAATCAAACCGTCACACATTGTCCATGAATCACTATTGCATTATGAAATTCACCACATTTTAACTACTTCCACTCCCTTTTTCTTTGTCTAACCTGTAAATATACGCAAAAACTTCAGAAACCGCCTGGTACAATTCTTCAGGAATCGTTTCATTTACATTCAATTGTCCAAGTAATTCCAATAAACTCGGATCTTCTTGTATAGGAACATTATGTTGCTTTGCGCGCTCAAGTATATTTTCAGCAATTTTTCCTTTCCCTTTTGCAATGACTTTAGGTGCATCAGATACCTCAGGTTCATAAGATAATGCTACGGCTTCTTTTCGTTTATAACGTTCTTCACTCATATCTTGTAATCCACCCCTCTTTCATCAACATGTAAGGAGTTTGTTGTTTTCTCTACCGGTTGTTGCGACTCCGCAAATGGTTTGAAAGTAATACCCGATAACTTATAGCCAACACGTTCTAGTCCCTCTTTCAATAGTGGTTGGAATGACTGTCCTGTTATTCTCAATGAAGGCTGTTCATTAAAAATTGTTAAATTGACTACTTTATTTTGTACTTGCATGTCAACTAAAGTAGTTTCAAGTGCTTCCAAATCCAAATAAAATAAAATTCTTGCAAACGCTGGATCAATTTGACCATTTTCTTTCATTCGTCCATTCCATTGAAGGGTAGCATCAATTTTTCTACCGAATAGTTCGAGTGGAAGTTGCATAATGAGCTGTTGCTGAGCACCTGTATCCCCCGCTTGAATGATTGTTCCATTCATGCGTAAAACCAAGGTTTCTGTCGCTTCACGTAGCGGTGGTGATAAGGATGGATCTTGGAGTAAAGCTAGTAACTGCGGCTTTAATGTATTCGCTAAATTAGCCAAATTCGGTTCTTTGCCGTTCAGTTGCGCTTCATAATTTATACCTAAGTTGCTTAAAATACTTTGAATCGCTTCTTTCATAAGAGGCCCATTCATCGTTTGCGACAGTTGCATTTCAGCCGTTTGAATCATTTGCTTCACTTGTATAGTACTTGACTGCTCAGCCGCTTGAAGAAGCGTTCTTAGAGTATCAACCGCTCGCTCAGGTGGAAGCGACATAAGCGAAGGTAAGGCTTGTTGCACATCCTTAGCAATCGTCTGTTGCGTAGTAGACGTATTATTCAGCGGTATTTCTTGATGACTAGCTTGCCGTACTAACGTTTGACTAAATTGCTCAATAAATGTCACTTTCGCACTTTTAGTTAGCGGTTGTTGTGTAAATTGATTAAGTACCGTTTGCAAAGCATTTTTCATTGATTCAGGTAGTGCTGGAGTACTTAGTTGTCGAGTCAAGTCTTGTACAATTTCTTTGATTATTTGTTGGTTTGTTACTGATGTTTGGCTCAAGTGATTAAGTGAACTTTGGATGTTTTGCAACGTAGTTGTTGGATTTGGTAGTTCAATAGTTTGACTAGTTGGCGTTTGGGCAACAGTTAGATTAAGTATCTGTCTCAATTGCTGAATCAGTGCTGTTTTTGCAGATTCTGTCATCGGTTGCTGGGTATATTGGTTCAGCAATGTCTGCAGGGTGTTTTTCATAGTTTCTGATAGTGTTGAGTTTGTCAGTTGTTGCATTAGGTTCTGAGTGATTGCCTGTACTGCCGTCTGATTCGCGACTGGTGTTTGAACTAATTGCTGAAGCATAGTTTGTATAGCTTTCGGGAATGCCTGATCCACTTGTGCAGGTGCTGATGTAGATGCAATTCGTTGCATACCCACCTTTTCTTCTCCTGATTGTGTCACTAACTGCGCAAGTACTTGTGGTAAGTTTGCTAGTGATGTACGCGCCGGAAGTATATCCGCACTTTTTAATAATTGCAATGCAGTAAATCGATCTGCTTTACTCGCTTGAGGGTCTAGTAATTGAGAGAGACTTTGACTGAGTAGTTCTTTACCGACTGACTGACTAACCGGACTCGCTAACGCCTGTAAGGTATTGAGTAATTGCTCACGAATAGCTGGCGATAAATTTGGCTCCTTTTGAATTGCAGACTGTAATGTTACGAGCTGTTGAGAGAGTGTTCCTGTCTGCGCTTGAAGTAATGATTGGAACACAACTGGCGTGAATGGTAGACGCGCATTGGCTATTTTACTAATTGTCGCTAAAGCTTCTGCTTTCATTCCCTCAGGAGCTGATTTTAAGTGGTTCAGTGCTTCCATTAAACTTTCCCTTGTCATCGGAATTTTTTGTTTGATCACCATTGCGAGTAACTCTTTCATTTCGGCTGTTTTAGGTAAGTTCAGAGATTCCATTAGTTGTGTCAATTGCACAGTTTGACCTTCCGCACTTCGTATAGGTCCAGAAATAACTTGTAACTGTAGTTCAGGCTCTGTACTACTAACTTTAAAGAAATAGTTGTCACCAGATTGCATCGGTACTTCTAGCTTGGCGTAAAGCTGTTGATTACCTACTTGCACTTGCGCCATTTGGCCAGGAAATAGTTGTTGTACTTTTCCGTGAATCATTTGTCCTTCTTTTAGCGTAAGTGGTTGCTGTTCTGCCGAAGTTGCTCTTGTAGATGTAACGGATAAGGAATTCATATTCATCGTTTATCCCTCCACATTGATTTGATTGGTTCGAATGTTTTTCTATGATGTTCACAAAACCCATGAGTCGCAAGGCCCTGTAGATGTTGTGGTGTGCCATACCCCGCATTAACATTAAAGCCATACCACGGGAACTGTTCATGTAAATCATTCATTAACTCATCTCGCGTCGTTTTAGCAAGAATTGAAGCCGCAGCGATTGCTAAACTTTTTTCATCCCCTTTAACTATAGAATGGGTTGGACATTTTACAATCAGGTTCATTGCGTCTGCCAATACGACGTCAGGAGCAATATCTAGCTGCCCTACAGCCTCTTCCATGGACTGTTTCGTCGCCTGATAGATGTTTAGTTCATCAATAGCTGTCGCAGATTGTACGTGAATTGAATAAGCCACAGCTTGTTCTTTAATTAATCGTGCAAAGTGTTGTCTTTGTTCTTTAGAAATTTGTTTCGAGTCATCTACACCGACTAGCTCTGTGCACCCTTCAGGTAAAATGACTGCTGCTGTGACGACTGGACCTGCCAATGGACCTCTCCCCGCTTCATCAATACCTGCGATTAAACAGGATGGCATTCGTTTATATGAATTATCAAAAGATTGCTTCTGGATGAAGTCTTCAATTAGCTTTTGTTTTTTCACGTAGCGTTTTTTCCATTGAGCAATTGCTAGTTGCACGCCTTTTCGTTTATCGGCTTCAAGTTCTTCCAACCATTGATTCGGCTCTTGTAATTGTTGTAATTGATTTTTAATTTCTTGGATTGTTGTCAATTTCTTCACCTGTCCATCCCGCTAAATTGTTGTCTATGTAGTATATCGGTTTATAGTTAACTTTTTCGATAAAAAAGCAACGGTCTAGGAACAAGTATCCCAAACCGTTGCTTTTTTTATTTATGATTCTTCGGGAAAATCAAATGTCAATTTCCCTACTTGCTGTTCGCGTATATCTCGAACGATTAATTCTGCTACTTTATCATAATCTATTTCCGCGCCTGCACTATAGACTTTCCGACGCTCTCCGATCTGATCAAAGAGCGCTAAAGTATCATCGCCAACGGTCTTCATTTGATAACGCTGCTCCAATCGATCTGGATAATGTTGTTCTAAAAAGCGTAGGCCATAGATAGCTAATTCCTCCATATTGAGAATGGAATCTTTAATGGCACCTGTCAATGCTAGCTTAAATCCTACTTCTTGATCTTCAAATTTCGGCCAAAGTACCCCTGGAGTATCTAACAACTCTAATTCCTTGCCGTATTTAATCCATTGCTGAGCTTTCGTCACGCCAGGTTTATTTCCTGTTTGCGCGATGTTTTTCTTAGCGAGTCTATTGATTAATGTGGATTTTCCAACGTTCGGTATTCCCACAATCATGGCACGAATTGCTCCAGGACGGATCCCGCGCTTCTTCATACGATCGTATTTCGGTTGTAGTATTTCTTTTGCAGCTTTCGTGACTGTTTGTAAACCTACACCTTCAAATGAATTGATAGCGACTGTACGGAAGCCTTGTTTCTCAAAATAAGCGATCCAACGCTTCGTTTGCGCCTCATCTGCCAAATCCATTTTATTCAAAATAAGCAATCTCGGTTTTTGCTGAATTACTTCATCAATCATAGGATTTCGTGATGATAGCGGTAATCTAGCGTCTATTAATTCAAATACGATATCAACTAATTTAAGCTTTTCGGATACTTCTCGTCTTGCTTTCGCCATATGGCCCGGAAACCAATGAATTGTCATGCCAATCGTCCCCTTTCGTTACTTCACAAAACCGATGTCTTTGATCGGCCAAAATACGACGCTTGTGCTACCGATAACTTCATCGATTTCAACTGGACCGATATGTCTGGAATCTTTACTTTTCCGACGATTATCACCCATTACGAAAATGTGGTCTTCAGGCACAACATTTGAATCGGTTTGCAAAATATCATGTAGCGTAAAATCTTCAGTCAACGTACCATCTTGAATTTCCGTTTTGTATTGATCCAGATACGGTTCTTCATACGGCTCATCATTTATATAAAGAACATCATCTTTATATTCTACTGTATCTCCTGGTAATCCAATAACACGTTTAATATAATCTTTTTGCTCAGGTGCATGGAATACGACAATATCAAAACGATTTGGTTCTCCAATCGTATAGCCTATCTTATTGACAATCATGCGGTCCCCGTGTTCTAAAGTCGGCATCATGGAAATTCCATCGACGACAATCGGAGTAAATAAAAATACACGTATAATTGCAGCTAACCCAAAGGCGATCAAAAGCGCTTTGATCCATTCAAGACCTTCACTTTTCGTTTTTTTCTCTTCCATTAATCCAACCTCCTGCCTTGTCTCTTATTATTGTACAGCCAAAATGCTTTATGAGCAAAAAGAAAGGAGGCCAAATGTGCGGCCCCCTTTCTTTTCTGCATATCTGATTAGCGTAGTTCTTTAATACGTGCTGCTTTACCACGTAATTTACGTAGGTAGTACAACTTCGCACGACGAACTTTACCGCGACGAGTTACTTCAATTTTAGCAATTTTTGGTGTGTGTACAGGGAATGTACGCTCTACTCCAACACCGTTTGAAATTTTACGGACAGTGAATGTTTCACTGATGCCGCCACCTTGGCGTTTGATAACAACACCTTCAAATAACTGAATACGCTCACGTGTACCCTCGATAATCTTTACGTGCAAACGAAGTGTATCGCCTGGACGGAATGAAGGGTGCTCAGTACGTAACTGATCTTTTGTAATCTCTGCAATAAGTTTTTGCATGGTTTTCTCTCCTTCTTTTCTGATGTTCTTGCACGTGTCGCATTTGCAGCGGAACAGCAGTAAAATAGGCGCTCTTAAAAAGCGCTTAGTAAATCATATCATACACATGAAATCGAATCAAGCAAAGTCAGTCTTTTTTTTGCTTCCATTGTTGATAAAGTATTTGCTGATATTCTGTCATTTTTGCATCTTTTAACAATTCCGGACGACGCTTTGCCGTGCGCTTAAATGCTTGTTCTTGTCTCCACTTATCAATCTCTGCGTGATTTCCGGATAACAGCACTGGCGGCACTTCTAGACCGTTAAATGAAGCTGGTCGTGTATACTGTGGGTGTTCAAGCATCCCCGTTGAAAACGAATCGTGAACAGCTGACTGATCGTTTCCAAGCACGTCTGGCAATAATCGTACGACACTATCGATGATTGCCATCGAAGCAACTTCTCCACCAGTCAAAACGAAATCACCTAGGGAAATTTCATCCGTCACTAAATGCTCGCGGATTCGTTCGTCATATCCTTCGTAATGACCACAGATAAACACGAGATGTTCTTCCTTCGCAAGTTCTTCTGCTTTCTTTTGCGTGAAGCGCTCTCCTTGCGGACACATTAGAATCACACGCGGTTTACTTTCACTCGTGCAAGTCATCGCTTCAACAGCCGCGAAAAGTGGTTCAGGCTTCAATACCATGCCTGCCCCACCTCCATACGGATAGTCATCAACTTTTCTATGCTTGTTCGTAGAATAGTCACGGAAATTGGTCACACGAAAAGATGCGGCTTGCTGCTCTTGTGCTTTTTTCATAATCGAAGAATGAAGTACTCCTTCAAACATTTCAGGAAATAGTGTCAGTACATCAATTTGCATCATGAAAGCAGGCCATCCATTAGTTTGATTTTGATAACTTTCTCCTCAATATCAATCTCTTTTACAACGTCTTCGATATATGGAATATAGTGCGGTTTCCCTTCTGGCGGTGTAACTGTCCAAACATCATTTGCACCTGTTTCAATGATTTCTGAAACCGTTCCGATGTCTTCTCCCATTTCTGTTACGACACGACAGCCGATGATTTCATGGTAGTAATATTCGTGTTCATCAAGCTCCGTCAAATATTTTTCAGATACTTTAACGATGCCGTCACGTAGTTTCTCTACATCATTGATATTCGGGTATCCTTCAAATGTTAAAAGGTTGAAGTTTTTATGTTTACGATGGCTTGCCACGGTAACATAAATAGGCGTTTTGCTTTTCGGCATAAAAATTGCAAGTTCACTTCCTATCGAAAAACGTTCGTCTGGGAAGTCTGTCGTAGCCATGACACGAACTTCTCCTCTGATACCGTGCGTATTGACGATTTTCCCTACGTTATACCATTCCATTACGTCCCCTCCATTAATCTTAATTCTATTGTTTTGAGCTATATGTTTCGCCTATAAGCATTTATACGTGCAAAAAAGGAAGGAACCGGGGCTCCTTCCTTTTGGATCAATCCAAGATATCTAGATACACTTTTTTGCCGTGGTGGCTGCCTGCTGCTGAATAAACAATCGTACGGATCGCTTTTGCCACACGACCTTGCTTTCCGATCACTTTTCCCATATCCTCCGCGTTTACTGATAACTGATAAACCACTCGTTGAGATTGCTCTTCAGCTACCACCTTGACGTCATCTGGGTAATCGACTAACGGCTTTACAATTGTTTCAATCAGCTGCTTCATGTCCACCCCTCCAAATTACTTGCTGTATTTAGCGTTATGGAATTTTTCCATGATACCTTGTTCTGAGAACAAGTTACGCACTGTGTCAGAAGGCTTCGCGCCATCTTGCAACCATTTCAAAGCCAATGCTTCATCAATGTTTACTGTTGCTGGTTTTGTTAGTGGATTATAAGTACCCACTGTTTCGATTTGACGGCCGTCACGTGGTGCACGTGCATCAGCTACTACAATACGATAAAAAGGAGATTTCTTAGCTCCCATACGTTTTAGACGAATTTTAACTGCCATTATTATCTACACCTCCGAATAGTTTCACACAAGATAGTATATTACCAAGGTTTTATTTGTTTGTAAAGTGTTTTTTCTTAACACCTTAAAATTTATTTAAAAAACGAATCAAAACCTGGCATTTTCCCCTTCTTTTTGCCCTTCTGTTGCATGTTAGTCATTTGCTTGACCATTTTCTTCATTTCTTCAAATTGCTTTAGTAGTCGATTGACCTCTTGAATAGACGTACCAGATCCTACCGCAATTCGTTTTTTACGACTCGCATTGATGATATCCGGATTTTCACGTTCAGCACGTGTCATGGAATAAATGACCGCTTCTACACGACCCATTTGACTTTCATCTACTTTCGCACTGTCGAGTCCTTTAATCTTGTTGGCACCAGGCATCATTTTCAAAATCTCATCTAATGGCCCCATTTTCTTCACTTGCTGCATTTGATCAAGGAAATCTTCTAGCGTAAAGCTTTGCGTACGTAGTTTTTTCTCTAGCTCTTTCGCTTTCTCTTCATCAACATTTTCCTGAGCTTTCTCGATTAACGACATGACATCACCCATACCGAGAATTCTTGAAGCCATACGCTCTGGATGGAATGGTTCAAGCGCATCCATTTTTTCACCCATACCGACAAACTTAATAGGCTTTTCGGTAACTGAACGAATCGATAGCGCCGCACCACCACGTGTATCACCATCTAGTTTCGTCAAGATTACACCTGTGATACCGATAGTTTCATTAAAGTTCTTCGCGACGTTCACAGCGTCTTGACCGGTCATCGCATCGACTACGAGGAATACTTCATCCGGCTTCGTCAATTCACGGATATCCTTCAATTCTTGCATCAGCACTTCATCAACATGTAAACGACCCGCGGTATCAATGATTACCACGTCATTATGCTCACGTTCAGCCTCTTCCATCGCGCGACGTGCAATTTCTACTGGTGACTGGTCTGTTCCCATAGAAAATACAGGAATCGTGATTTGCTTCCCTAATGTTTCTAATTGCTGAATGGCTGCCGGACGATAAATATCCGCTGCCACAAGCAAAGGTTTTTTATTGTGTTTTTTACGTAGTACTGTAGCTAATTTTCCGGTAGTTGTCGTTTTACCAGCACCTTGTAAACCTACCATCATAATGACTGTTGGTGATTTTCGGGCAAATTGAATCGGATTTTGTTCACCACCCATTAAGTTGGTCAATTCATCTTTAACGATTTTTACAACTTGCTGACCTGGCGTTAGGCTTTTCATAACATCTTGACCAATCGAGCGTTCGCTGACGGTCTTGATAAACTCTTTTACGACTTTTAAGTTAACATCCGCTTCAATAAGCGCAAAGCGTACTTCACGCATCATTTCTTTTACGTCTGCTTCATTGATTTTCCCTTTGCCTGTAATTTTGTTTAACGTTCCTTGCAGGCGTTCGGCTAAACCTTCAAAGGCCATAGACAATCTCTCCTATTCAAAATCTTTCAAGGTATGCAGAAGTTCCTGAACTTGAGCGAAAGAAGGGTCGTTTGTCGGCAAAATTTGCTGCAATTTTTCCACGACCTCGAGACGGTTCTCATGCTTTTCAAATAGATTGAGTTTTTTCTCATAGTCTTCTAACATCGCTTCTGTTCTTTTCACATTATCATACACTGCCTGTCTCGACACGCTATATTGCTCCGCGATTTCACCGAGAGAAAGGTCATCTAAATAATATAATTGCATATATAATCGCTGTTTATCCGTTAACAATGATTGATAAAAATCAAAGAGGAAGTTTACCCTTGTCGTTTTTTCAAGCATGATTACAACCTCCCCTCCCCATAAATTCATACTACCCTTCGTACTCTTACCTGTCAAGTAGTTTTACTTGTCTTCTTCTGTATCCTCTTCATCCTGATCTTCCATCTCAAGACCGTCAGCAAATAAGCCATAAACATATTTTTCCGGATCAAATGGCTGTAAGTCGTCCACTCCTTCACCTAAACCTACGAACTTCACTGGAATATCTAACTTGCTACGGATTGCTAGGACAATACCGCCCTTCGCAGTTCCATCTAGCTTCGTCAAGACAATCCCCGTAACATTCGTAGCTTCATTGAACGTTTGCGCTTGAATCAACGCATTCTGTCCAGTCGTGGCGTCTAAAGCTAGGAGTACTTCATGAGGTGCGCCTTCAATTTCACGACCAATAATACGATGTACTTTTTCCAGTTCGTTCATCAGGTTGACTTTGTTTTGCAAACGACCTGCAGTATCACAAATCAGCACATCGACGTTACGTTTTTTCGCTGCTTTTACCGCATCGAAAATGACTGCTGCCGGGTCTGATCCTTCTGCTTGTCGTATGACTTCTACTCCTGTGCGCTCCCCCCAAACAACGAGCTGATCGATTGCTCCTGCTCGGAATGTATCGCCCGCAGCTAACATGACAGTTTTCCCTTCTTTTTGTAAGCGTGACGCCATTTTACCAATAGTCGTCGTTTTACCTACACCATTGACTCCCACCATTAAAATGACATTCAAACGGCCTTCTTCGATATTTAATTCATTAGATGCTTGTTCTCCAGAATTATAAATCTCCACCAGTTTTTCAGAGATTAATGTTTGCATACCTGTTGTATCTTTAATGTTTTTACGCTTCACTTCATCTTTCAATAAATCAATCAATTCCATGACTGTGTCGAAACCAACATCAGCTTGTAAAAGAACTTCTTCCAACTCTTCAAAGAACTCTTCGTCAACAACTCGGAATCGGGAAACTAAATCATTTACTTTGGAAGTGAATGATTCACGTGTTTTAGTCAAACCATCTTTAAATTTCTCTGTAACCGCTTCGTTTGTTCCTGTAATTTTTTCTTTCAACTTTTTAAAAAAAGACATCTGTTCCACTCCTTAGCTAGTTGCTTCTTCTGTTACTTCAGAAAGTTTGACCGATAGCAGTTTGGATACACCAGACTCTTGCATCGTGACTCCATACAGTACGTCAGCGCCCTCCATCGTTCCTTTACGATGAGTGATAACGATGAACTGCGTCCGATCAGAAACCTTCTTCAAATAATTACTATATCTCACAACGTTCGCTTCATCCAGCGCTGCTTCTACTTCATCCAAAATACAAAACGGAACCGGACGGACTTCTAATATAGAAAACAGCAACGATATAACAGTTAATGCACGTTCTCCACCAGATAATAAGCGTAAGTTCTGTAATTTCTTACCTGGGGGTCTAGCAACAATATCAATTCCAGTTGTAAGCAAATTAGATGGATCCGTCAAAAGTAAATCCGCTTCCCCTCCACCGCACATATCTCGGAACACTCGATGGAAGTGACTACGAATCGCTTCAAATGTTGTTTCGAATCGACTCTTCATTTCTTGATCCATTTCCGACATAGCTTCTTGTAACGTATTTCTCGCTTCTACGAGATCATTACGCTGTGTACTTAAAAACGTATGTCGTTCAGAAACTTCTTCAAATTCTTGAATTGCATGTGGATTAACAGGTCCTAGTTCTGCTAACTGCCGTTTATATTGCTCGACAGCTTTGCGTAGCTGCGGAACATCAATTTCCTCTGTTAGATAAACGGAGTCCGGGTATAAGCCGTATTCGTCATCTAAACGCTTCGTTACTGCTTCGAATTGTGTTTCAAGTCTCGACAATTGAACGCGTACTGCATTCAATCGTTCTGTGATCGAAAGGACCTCTAGACGAAGTTGCTTCAACTGTTGTTCATGCTGATGAACGATTTCGACATGTTGTAAACGTTTTGTTCTACTTTGTGAAATCGCCTCTTCCAATTGTTGTTTCACCGCTTGCGATTGTTTCATATTGCGATCAATTTCCTCGGGTGAGAGCTCTTTACCGACTACTTGATCCTCGACGTATTGCTGTTCTTCTTGTAAACGCGTGATTGAAAGTACCAACTCGTCTATAGAGTTGGTTGTTTCTTCAATAGCATTCACATGGTAGGTATTTTGTTCCTTTAATACCGCACTATTTTGCTGTAATCCAGATAACTTTTGTTGTAACGTATCTTGTTCTTCACGGCGGTTCTCGACTAAACGTTCCAAACTTTCCAACGTGTCCAGAATTTCGCTTAACTCCCGTTTAGTCGTCACATGACGGCTATATAGAAATTCCTTTTTCTCAGTCAGTTCCTTTTCAGCAGACGCTGTATCTGTGCGACCAATTTCAATAGTCGATATTTCCATTTTAACAGAACGAATTTCCATCTCTGTTTCTTGCAATGATGAGTGGATTATCGATTTCTTTTGTTGTAATTCTTCCATTTTTTGTTGCCATTGATCACGTTGATGTAATCCAATACCCACTTTTTCACGTGTCTTTGCTAGTTGCTCGTTCGCTTGCCGAATGGAGTCTTCCATCTGCCGTAAATGGCCCGTAATCGTTTCTAGTTCCGCTTTACGTGAGAAAAGAGTTGACTGCCCTTTAGCTCCACCACCTGTTAACGAACCACCCGTGTTGATTATGTCTCCATCTAACGTAACAATTCGATAGCGATGACCGATGGTTTTCGCTAGGACAGAAGCTTCCTTTAGATTGCTTGCAACAATCGTTTGCCCTAATAAATTTTTAGCAACCGCTTCATACGTAGCAGATGTTTGGATTAAATCGAATGCTGTGCCAATAAAGCCTGGCTGACGGTCAATCAATTGTCTACTAGTCATTGGCAATTCGCGAGGTTTCAAAATATCTAGCGGCAAGAAGGTTGCGCGTCCGAAATTTTTCGATTTCAAATATCCGATTGCTGTTCTCGCGTCTCGCTCTGTTGCAGTAATGATATGTTGCATCGCGCCACCAAGCGCTGTCTCGATTGCCTTTGTATACTTCGGCTCCGTAGTGATCAACTCTACTACCGCACCTTCAATGCCTTGAAGGCGTTGCCTCGCATGTAACACTTCTTTGACACCCGAATAAAAGCCTGAGAAATCTTTCTCTAAACTTTCAAGCGCACGGATTCTCCCTTGCATCTCCGATTGCTTACGCAAAGCTTGCTGTAGAAATTGCTGTTGCGTGGAAAGTCTTTGTTCCGCATTTTTCAATTCAGAAACACATGTTGCAACTGACTTTTCCACATCATTAATTTGTTGTTGGACAGCCGATTCTTGTTGTTTTTTCTCTCGTTGTTCTTTAATCAGTTGTTCCATGCTTTCTAAAAGTAAAGCTGTTTGAATTGTAATTTTTTCTGTTGAAGACTTTTCTCCTAGCAATCGTTCTTCAACATGCTTTACTTCGCTTCGCAACGTCGCTTCTTCATTCAGTTTTTCAATATATACTGATTTCAAGTGCTCAATTTGCTGTTCCGTTTCTTTCACAGAACTACTGAGCATGCCCGTTACTTGTTTGATTTCACTTGAAGTATGCAATAACTCTTTTTTTACTGTTTGTTGCTTCGCTTGCAACGCTCGTAACTTGTCTTCAGCCGCTTGCTTTAAATTTTCTGCCGACTGTAATTCTTCTTGAATACGTGTTAACTGTTGGGTTGTATTACGGCTCTTTTCAATGGATAACAGTCGTCTACCTTCCCACTTTTCCGCTTCGGATGTACTGTTGACAAGCTCATTTTGCAAATCATCCAGATGCGATTCTATTTGTCTAAGCGCGATTTTATCGTTTTCCAGTGCATTCTCCTGGTCAGTTAGCCGAGCATCCAACTTCAACTTTTTGTCTTCATCGGCAGTGACTACCGTGGTTTTCTCAAGGATCTGTTGTCGGAACATAAACGCATCATGATGAAGTAAACGCACATCTGCTTCTCGCAATTCCGATTGCAATTTAGCAGCTTGACGCGCTGTAGATGCTTCCTTTTCTAACGGTGCCAGACGGTCGTCAATCTCTTTCAAAATATCCAAGACTCGATCTAAATTATCCGTAGTTTCAAAAAGCTTATGTTCAGCTTGTAACTTATGCGTTTTATATTTCAACACACCAGCCGCTTCATCGAATACATTTCTTCGTTCTTCCGCACGGCTATTCAAAATCTCATCCACTCTACCTTGCGAAATAATAGAAAACGCTTCTTTCCCTAAACCCGAATCCATAAACATCGATGTAATATCTTTTAACCGACAAGGCTGACCATTCAATAAATAAGCACTTTCTCCCGATCGAAATACACGTCGACTAACACTAATTTCCGTATAATCTAGAGGAAAAAGACTTTGTGTATTATCTAAAATAAGTGTGACTTCTGCAAAATTAACAGCCTTCCGCGAATCACTACCTGCGAAAATAACATCTTCCATTTTACTACCACGAAGTGATTTTGCGGATTGTTCTCCTAGCACCCAACGAATCGCGTCAATAATATTGCTTTTCCCGCTGCCATTCGGTCCGACAATCGCAGTCACACCTGGCACAAAGTCGATAAGAATTTTCTCAGCGAAAGACTTAAAACCTGTAATCTCTAGCCTTTTCAGAAACACTATTAGCTCTCCCCTTCAGTTGTCTGCGATTGTAACTGTTCGATCGCTCGACGCGCAGCTTCCTGTTCGGCTTCTTTTTTAGACTTTCCAATTCCCTTACCGAGTGGCTGATCATTGAGATTAACTACGGTAACAAACTTTTTCGCATGTGCAGGACCTTTTTCCTCAACCACTACATATTGAAGAGGTCCATTATTTTTTTGTTGCACTAATTCTTGCAAACGACTTTTATAATCTGTCACATGCGAAAAAGCACCGACACTGATTTTCGGAAAAACGATTCGGTTTAGAAACTCTTCGACTACTTCCATCCCTTGATCAAGATAGAGCGCACCTATATAAGCTTCAAACACATCTGCAAGTAGTGCTGGACGCATTCTTCCGCCTGTTAGTTCTTCTCCCTTACCTAATAAAATATAGTTACCAAAGTTCAATTCGTTGGAAAACTTTACTAGAGATGGTTCACAAACAATTGCTGCTCTAAGCTTCGTTAGCTCTCCTTCGCTTTTTGAAGGTTCTGTTCGGAATAGAAATTTGGACACGCCGAGTTCTAATACGGCATCTCCTAAAAATTCTAGTCTTTCATTATCCGAAAACTTCTTCCGTCGATGTTCATTGACATAAGAAGAATGTGTGAACGCATTGAACAATAAATTCTCATCATGAAATTCCACACCTAATTGGTTCTGGAGAACTTTAAACTTCTCACGAACAGGATGGGGCAATGTAGGATGGGATGATTTTTCTTTAATAGGTCTTTTATTTTTCATAAATTATTCTGCCTCTCATCTATAATCTGTCTAACATTGCATAGTAAAGCGAAAAGAGACGCTTTCTTCCTTTCAGATGAAAGGAGAAAGTGTCTCACCGAAAAGGTTATTCGCCAACTTTTTCTGTAATGTATGTTACTGCATCTCCGACAGTTGCAATTTTCTCTGCATCGTCATCAGAAATTTCTGTTTCGAACTCATCTTCAAATTCCATAACAAGCTCTACTACATCTAGTGAATCAGCTCCCAAATCCTCACGGAAAGAAGCTTCAGGTTTTACTTCGCTCTCATCGACACCAAGACGGTCGACAACTACTTTAGTTACACGCTCAAGTACTGTTGACAACATAGTCACCTCCTCTCAAGGCTACAAGCCATTTCGGCTTCTACTGAATTATAGATGTTTCACTCCTCATTGTGCAACCTTAGATTGACACTTGTTCAGAAGAAATTTGTTTACATCACCATGCCGCCATCTACATTAATCGTTTGACCAGTAATATATTTCGCTTCATCAGATAGAAGAAACGCTACAGTACCTGCGATATCTTCCGCACTCCCCAGAGTACCTAAAGGAATAGTAGCCAGTAATTGTTCTTTCATCTCTGCACCGAGTTCATCCGTCATATCCGTCGTGATAAAACCTGGAGCGACAGCATTCACTAAAATATTACGTGCAGCTAATTCTTTCGCAGTTGTTTTCGTCAAGCCGATCACGCCCGCTTTTGCCGCTACATAGTTCGCTTGTCCAGGGTTTCCAACTACACCAACTACTGAAGCTAAGTTGACAATTCTACCTGAACGTTGACGCATCATTTGACGAGTGACCGCTTTCGTACAAAGGAAAACACCTTTTAGATTAATGGACAATACATCATCCCATTCATCTTCTTTCATACGCATCAATAGGTTATCACGAGTGATCCCCGCGTTATTGATAAGAAAATCGATTGCGCCAAATTGTTTGATTGTTTCATCCATCATAGCTTTTACTTGATCGGCATCGGAGACATTGGCTTGAAATACAAATGCTTCGCCGCCAGCTGCCTGGATTTCTTCAACAACTTCTTCTGCTTTCGCTTGGCTACCGCTGTAATTGACAACGACCTTAGCGCCTTCCGATGCCAGTCGTAGCGCTACAGAGCGTCCAATCCCTCTAGAAGCGCCCGTTACTACCGCTGTTTTCCCATCAAATCTTCCCATCATGACCACTCCTTCGCTTCTTCTAGAAACTTCTGCAACGACTCTTCATCATACACTGGATAAACGGTAGCTGTGCGATCAATTTTACGAATAAGTCCACTCAATACTTTTCCAGGACCACATTCAACAAAACGTGTCACGCCAAGTTCCAGAAGCTTTTCTACAGACTCTTCCCAACGTACTGGTGAGTAAAGCTGTTCGACAAGCAATTTTTTAATTTCTTGCTGTTCTGTCACAACGTCTGCTGTGACGTTCGCAATTACTGGGATTTCTGCGTCTTTCATCTCAATACCCGCTAACGTCTTTTCGAGTTCAGCTGCAGCTGGTTGCATTAAGACGGAGTGGAATGGACCGCTAACATTTAAAGGAAGAGCGCGTTTTGCACCAGCCTCTTTTAGCGCAATACACGCTTTATCGACTCCTGCTTTTGCTCCAGAGATAACAATTTGTCCCGGGCAATTTAAGTTAGCTGGTTGAACTGGATCACCAGACTCGGTAATGTTTTGTGTAATCGACTCGAGTACATCCCGATCCATACCTAAAATAGCAGCCATCGCACCTTTTCCAGCAGGTACAGCTTCATTCATGTAGAGACCTCTTTTATGAACCGCTACGACCGCATCTTCGAATGTAAGTACTTTCGATTCTACTAACGCCGTATATTCTCCAAGACTATGTCCTGCTGAATAATCAGGTGTGATGCCTTCTCGCTCTAATCTCGCAGCAATCATAGCTCCAACCGTCAACAACGCTGGCTGTGCATTGTATGTCAATGTTAGCTCGTCTTGAGGACCTTCCAGCATTAACTTACTAAGCTCAAAACCGAGCGCTTCATCCGCCTGTTGCATAAACTGTTTAGACGCCTCGTCCTTTTCTGTGAATTCCTTACCCATCCCTACTGCTTGTGAGCCTTGTCCCGGGAAAACAAATGCTAGTTTACTCAAGATTCCTCTTCCTCTCTAATGGTTTCTTTGATCGTTTCACATACACGATATTGTACCATGGTTCTCGCTTGACGAACGGCATTGAAAAGAGCATTGGCGTTTGAAGAACCATGCGCTTTGATGACTGGATGATTCAATCCAAATAAACCAGCGCCACCATACTCCGAGTAATCCATTTTTTTCTTTAAGCCTTTTAAATCTTCTTTCAATAGACCTGCAGCAATTTTTGTTTTCAAGGAGGACATAAATACGTCCTTGATCATTGTGAATACGTTAAGTGCAGTACCTTCAATCGTTTTTAAAACCATGTTTCCAGTAAAACCATCCGTTACTACTACATCCGCGACTCCGTTTAACAAATCACGAGATTCAACATTACCGATAAAGTGAACAGGAGCCGCTTGTAACTCTTCATAAGCAGCCTTAGTCAATTCATTTCCTTTACCTTCTTCGGTGCCGATATTCAACAAACCCACGCGCGGCTTCTCGATTCCGCGTACTTTTTCAGCATAAACACTACCCATGACAGCAAACTGTGCCAATTGGGCAGGCTTGCTGTCTGAATTTGCGCCAACATCTAAGAGTACAAATCCACTTCCATCAATTGTTGGTAAAGTGGGCGCTAGTGCTGGTCTCTGAATACCTTCCAAGCGACCGACGATAAACAGACCTGCAGACATCAAGGCTCCAGTGTTTCCAGCTGATACGCAAGCGTGCGCCTCCCCATCTTTCACTGCTTGTGCCATGCGAACCATTGAAGCATCTTTCTTCTTGCGGATTGCTCGTACTGGTTCGTCGTCTGGTTCAATAACTTCTGAACAATGAATGACTTGCAAGCGGGGGTGCGACTCCAAATAGGGAGCCATTTTCTCTTCATCACCGAATATATGTATTGTGACGTCATCAAATGCATGCAGACTTTGTAATGCGCCTTTTATAATCTCTCCAGGTGCATTGTCTCCACCCATTGCGTCTACTGCAATAATCATACATACTACCTACCTTTTTTTGTAGTGCGGTACATCAAAAACTCTCCAGAAAAAACGGTTACATTTTCCACTTTAGAGATGACATCAACTACCGTACTTTTATTTTTTAACGTCTCTTGTCGAACGACTGCACGTGCGACCACACGATCACCTGCTCGAACCGGCTTCT
This sequence comes from Sporosarcina sp. GW1-11, assembly GCF_033088395.1. Taxonomy (NCBI): domain Bacteria; kingdom Bacillati; phylum Bacillota; class Bacilli; order Caryophanales; family Caryophanaceae; genus Sporosarcina; species Sporosarcina sp. GW1-11. The sequence continues at coordinate 107,626 of NZ_JAPMIW010000001.1, forward strand.
CAAAATGAAGTGTAGAACGAACAGTCAAAGCCAAATCATCGTCCAAAACTGCTACAGCAAGCGAATTGGCTTGGGCGAATAAATGATGCCCTCGTGCAATTCCATTACGCATAAATACATGATCACTCGTTACATCAAATATTGATAACGCTTTATCGTCAAGTTCTACTTCAATGATTTCACCAAAAATTTCTTCAGTCTGTAGCGATTTTACTGTTTTCTGCATATGCTGTGAAGCCACTGATTTAAGCCGCTCTCTTAGTTCAGGAATGCGACACTCCAGCCGGTCAAGTCTGACTGTTTGAACGCTCACTGAAAAATGAGCAGCAATGTCTTCATCCGTTAAAAAAGGATCCTCTTCAAGTAAGTTAATCAGTAATCGCTGCCTCTCCTTCTTAGGAGTTTTCATTTGCTACACCCCTTCAGATTAGCACTTGGTCATAACACTTAGTATATAAAGAGCTAAAACAGATTGCAAGAGGTTCACTAAATTCCTAGCAGAGCAACTAGAAATCTATTTAATCAATTCTTTTTTCAGTTAACGCTCCAGACTGTTCAAGACGTTGGCGAAGAGCCGCATACTCGTCATCTTGCCAAAATTGCTTGGAATTCAATAAACGTTCTGCGTCATCACGTGCAGTCGTCAATGCTTTAATATCATGCACTAAGTCCGCTACTTTAAATTCTGGCATCCCACTTTGTCGCTTGCCAAAAATATCTCCCGCTCCACGAAGTTCTAAATCTTTTTCAGCTAGAATAAACCCATCATTCGTTTCAGTCATAGACTGCATACGCATTTTTCCTTCCTCAGACTTCGGATCAGCAAGCAATACACAGTAGGATTGTTCAGATCCACGACCGACTCGTCCGCGCAATTGATGCAATTGTGCTAATCCGAATCTTGTCGCATCATAAATTAACATGAATGTTGCGTTTGGTACATTCACCCCAACTTCAACAACAGTTGTAGAGACTAAAATATGTAATTCTCCTTCACTGAATGCACGCATCACTTGGTCTTTTTCGGCGGAATGTAAGCGACCATGCATCAATCCTACTGAATAACGACCGGCAAAATAATTGCTAAGTTCCGCGTGAACTTCCACTGCATTTTGTACATCAAGCGTATCCGACTCTTCGATTAACGGACAAATAACATATGCCTGCCGACCCGCGCGTAATTCTTTCTCCATTTTCTGTAATACCGGAAAAACAGATTCTTCTTTTAGCCAATGTGTTTCGATCTCTTTTCGTCCTGCTGGTAATTCATCAAGTATCGAAACATCCATTTCACCAAAAACGGTAATCGCGAGCGTACGTGGAATAGGGGTCGCTGTCATGAATAGAACGTCAGGGCTCAGTCCTTTATCACGTAACACGCGGCGCTGCTCCACGCCAAACCTATGCTGTTCATCTGTTACGACGAAACCAAGCTTGTGAAATTGTACCTCAGGTTGAATGAGCGCATGTGTACCAATCAGTATGTCAATATCGCCTTGCTCCAACTTTTCAAGCAGCTCTCTACGCGCTTTCGCTTTTGTCGATCCAGCCAAAAATGCGACTGTTACACCAAAAGGCTCAAACCAGTCTGCCAGAAGTTCCGCATGTTGCTCAGCTAAAATCTCCGTAGGTGCCATCAATGCTCCTTGGAAACCTGCCGTCACCGCTGCATACAATGCTGTTGCCGCCACTGCAGTCTTACCAGAACCGACGTCACCTTGCAATAGGCGGTTCATTCGAAGGGGGGCTTTTAATTCGGCGCAAAGTTCATTTACGACTCTTTTTTGTGCATTAGTCAATTCAAACGGCAAAGAAGCAATAAACTTTTTCAGTAATTCTAAATCATATTGAATAATCACACCATGCTCTTGCTCTTTACGAATTTTCTTCATCCCTTGAATCTTTAGTTGGAAGAGTAATAATTCTTCATACACGAAGCGTCGTCTAGCTTGTTTGACGTCCTCTAGTTTCGTTGGAAAATGAATCATTTCCAGCGCAGCCCCCACAGTCGGAAGTCTATACTCATCCAACATAGCAATAGGGAGTGTCTCAAGGATTGTTCCCAATGTTACATCGAGCGCATTGCGCATATAACGTCTGAACGTTTTTTGATGCATGATGCCTTTTAAGCTATAAACAGGCTCAAAGTCTACCTGCTCTCCTGTATGTAAACGATTGACAGTAATCGCTTGTCGCCCCCTATCCCATGTTCCAGAAACATTGATCTGCATGCCTGGTACTAAGCGATCCTTTAAATAATGTTGATTAAAAAATACCGCTTTCACTAAATGATGACCGACTAATAAACGCACTTGTAGGCGCGAACGATTTTTCCCCGAATAAAACACAGCTGGTTCCGATTCCACACGTCCTTCGACAGTGACGCGTTCATTATGGGGTGTTTCCGTCAAATCTCTCATTCTGAAGTCTTCGTGTCGATAAGGGAATGTATAAAGCAAGTCTTCAATCGTTAAAATGCCTAATTTCTCAAACTGTTCGGTAGTCGCTTTACCAATACCTTTCACTGTTCCAACGCTATTTCGCAGAATATTTCCCAACTAAAACTCCTCCTTCCTTATCTACTATAGAAAACGAATGTTCTTCTTTTTAGTTTACCACGAAAAAGTTGGAAAATAAAAACGTTGCCCCTTTTTAAAAAGGACAACGAAGATTATTCGGGGAGTGGTTCGGGATTGAAGCTGTTGTAGTGGACGTTTTCTACCCTCTAGTCAAGCATTTTTTAAATGGATTGTAGAAATAGTAGTTGTTGGACGAGAAAACCCCCTCACAAGTTTAATTCGTGAGGGGGAAAGTTTTATGTTATTCGACAGAAAGAATATACGGATACAGAGGCTGTTTGCCAGCGTATAGTTCTACATCGACATGATCAAACTGCTGTTCAATATAGGCACTAATTTCTTGCGCGTCGTCTTCTGTCACATCTTCTCCGTAAATGATTGTCACGATTTCATCATCTTCGCCAATCATTGACGAAACTAAGCGCTTCGTCACTGCTTCTAATGAAGGCTCAGAACTAGTAATTTTCCCTTCAGCGATCCCCATGAAATCATCTTTACGAATCGATACACCGTCTATCGACGTATCTCGCACCGCATTGGTAACTTGTCCTGTTTTAATAGAAGAAGCAGCTTCCTGCATAACTTGAGCATTTTTTTCCACTGTCGCTTCAGGATTGAATGCAAGTATGGCCGCTAATCCTTCAGGCACAGATTTAGTTGGTACGACCATCGCTTCAATGTCTAGGACTTCAGCTGCTTGCTCAGCTGCCATAATAATATTTTTATTATTCGGCAAGATCAACACTTTCTCCGCACCGATTTCTTGAATCGCTTTGACGATATCTTCAGTAGATGGATTCATCGTCTGACCGCCCTCAATGACCGCTGAAGCGCCGATACTCTTTAAAAGTTCAGCAATACCCGAACCCATTGAAACAGTCACAATCGCATACTTGTGTTGCTCAGGCGCGGCATTAGTTAACTCGCGATCCATGATCTCACTATGTTGCTCACGCATATTTTCTATCTTCATTTTAGTCAGAGCACCATACTTCTGTCCGTACGATAATGCATCTCCTGGCTCTTCTGTGTGGATATGTACTTTTACCACTTCTTCATCTGAAATAACAAGCAATGAATCCCCCAACTCGCTCAACTCTTGACGAAACTTCTCTTCGTCGAACGGCATGTCTAAAAGCTTGTCCGAATCCAATTTCACCATGAATTCCGTACAGTAGCCAAATATGATATCTTCCGTATTCATAAAGCCCTGCACGCTACGGTGATGTTCTGTATTGACAAGATCATCCATAGAATGCATGACCGTTTTCTCTGGCAAATCTTCACCTTTTAAGCAAGCTAAAAACCCTTCATAGACATACACGAGACCTTGACCACCACTGTCTACTACGCCAACTTCTTTTAACACAGGCAATAAATCCGGTGTTCTCTTTAAAGAAGCTCGTGCTTCCTCTACAATGACTTCCATTAAATCGGTCAGATCTTCCGCTTTGTCAATATGCGAAACTGCTGCGGTGGCCGCATCCTTCGCCACCGTTAAAATCGTTCCTTCTACTGGTTTCATCACCGCTTTATAAGCGGTTTCCACGCCATATTGAAGAGCTTCTGCAAATTGCTGAACAGAAACTTGGGCTTTACTCTCGATCCGCTTGCTAAATCCACGAAATAGTTGAGATAAAATTACACCTGAATTACCACGCGCACCCATTAACAAACCTTTAGAGAAAGCTTGTGCAGTCAACCCGATATGGTTTTGTGCGTGGAGCGTTGTTTCTTTGGCTCCAGATGTCATAGATAAATTCATATTCGTTCCTGTATCCCCGTCTGGTACTGGGAAAACATTCAAAGAATCCACATAATCCGCATTTTGATGAAGATGATGCGACCCCATTTCTACCATCTTCGCAAATTGCAATCCATTTATTGAACTCATTAATCAAAAGGCCTCCTTCTAAACGTTCGTAACCCGAACTCCCTGTACAAAAATATTTACCGAACTCACCGTGAGACCTAACATCTTCTTCACTGTATATTGTACTTTGGATTGTACTTGATAAGCTACTTCAGTGATTTTCGTACCATAACTGACAACTACATACATATCAATATGGAACGCATCACCTTCTTTGCGTACAATCACTCCACGTGCAAAATTTTCTTTTCGTAGAATTTCCGTTAGTCCGTCACGAATTTGGTGTTGTGAAGCCATACCTACAATTCCATAACATTCAATAGCAGCTTCTCCTACTACTTGAGCTATTACGTCATTCGTCATATCGATAGTTCCATGCTCGTTTTTTAGTTCAATCGACATTCTAAAATCCCTCCAACACTCTATTGACACTACATACCTACATTATACGGAAAATCATCAAGAAAGGAAGTATTGTTGTTGTTGAAAAGAGTGTAAAGGAAAAAACCTTGAAGGACTAATAAAAAAATGTTGCATCGAATCTTTCCTTATGATAAAGTACTATGGTATGCGAATTGTAACGTGAATCGCTAAATAATTCACGAGGAGGAACTAAAATGGCTAAACAATGTGTTATTACTGGACGTAAAGCTCGTTCTGGAAACACTCGTTCACACGCTTTGAACTCAAGCAAACGTACTTGGGGAGCAAACCTTCAAAAAGTTAGAATCTTAATTGATGGAAAACCTAAGCGCGTTTGGGTATCCGCAAGAGCTCTAAAATCAGGCAAAGTACAACGAGTATAATATCTAAAGCTGAAAGCGCCCGGTAGCCTCGACAGACGTTGGAGGAATGACCGTAAAGGCGCTTTTTGCCTTTTCGGATATTCCGAAACGCTCCGAGAGGCTGGCGCTTGAAGCTGGATGAATCTAAAGCTGAAAGCGCCCGGTAGCCTCGACAGACGTTGGAGGAATAGCCGTAAAGGCGCTTTTTGCTTATAACAAAAGAAAAACACAAAGCGCTAATTAGGCGCCTTGTGTTTTTTCTTTTTTGCGTTTCTTCGACTTACTGGCTTTGGCATTGGCTACAACTGGCGCTTTCGTACGGCCGTCCTTTTGGAACACGACAGCGCACTTTCTTACAATATTGCTGACGAACTTCGGCAGCGTGAATGTATATACTCGCAAATCCCCACTCCTTTCAGGAATCTGAACTCCTTACCATTAAGCATATGCCCGTACGGAAAGAGATAGTACAAACATCCGCCACCGTTTCGTTGCTCGTAAATTTAGTCATGCCAATTTCCAATCGTTCATTGACCGTCTCATATTTAAAACCAGTCAACGTCAATCCAGTCACTTCAGGACCGAAAGAGAAAAACGAAGTATATGGATAGCGTTCATCCTTTTTTACACGTCTTACACCAGGTAACATAACGCGAATGTCATTCGTTGTATTATGAATCTTAAACTTCACTTTTCGATTGTCCGATTGAATTCTGTACAATAAATGAAGCGCTGATTGCAGGTGATCCAATCGTCCACCTGTTACGCCTGTTAAAACAATATAATCAGGCTCATACGTTAAAGCACGCTTGACAGCTAGCTCCGTGTCCGTTTCATCTTTTTCTTCATTCACACGTTGTACATTCTTCACAGATGTTTTAATTTGTTTAAATTGCTCTTCTGTTACCGAATCAAAGTCACCTACTGCTTCGTGGGGTTCGATACCTTTTTCTAATAAATATAAAGCTCCACGATCGACGCCGATATAAATTGTATCTTCTTGATCATATTCCGATAAATCCACTACTTCTTCAATAGGCCCTGCTGCGCAAACGATAGCGTATTTCATTTCTTCATCACGCTCTCACCAGCTGATTTAATCGCTTGTAACGCTTGCGCGCGATCCTTTTTACTATAGATAGCAGATCCGGCAACCAATATAGTCGCTCCTGCTTCCACGCAAGGCTTAATCGTTTCTTCGTTAATTCCACCATCAATTTCAATTTCGATCGACAATCCACGGTCTGCTATTATATCAGACAGTTGCTTTACTTTTGGAACAACTGATTCAATGAATGACTGACCGCCAAATCCTGGATTGACAGTCATGAATAGCACCATGTCTACCTCTTCAAGAACATGCATAATTTGTTCAACAGGTGTATGTGGGTTCAGAACGACTCCTGGCTTTGCTCCTGTTGACTTAATCAATTGTAACGTTCTGTGTAAATGACGGCATGCTTCCACGTGGACAGTTATATAATCTGCACCTGCTTTAGCGAAGCTTTCGATATACGCGTCTGGATTGTCAATCATCAAATGAACATCGAGCGGTAATGTAGTTAACGGACGCAACGCTTCTACCACGATCGGACCCATCGTAATATTCGGAACAAAATGGCCATCCATTACATCAATATGAATGAGCTCTGCTCCTGCTCTTTCTACTTCTTTTACTTCTTCACCCAACTTTGAAAAGTCTGCTGCTAAAATAGACGGTGCAATTTTTATCATAATTAATACCTCGGCTTTCGATCCATAATTTCTTGCAAAAATAGCAAGTAGTTCTTATAACGCCCTTCAGAGATTGACCCCTCATCCACTTGCGCTTTAACAGCACAGCCGGGCTCTTTCACATGCAAACAGCCTCTAAATTTACAGCCTACACTAGCTTCTGAAATCTCTCTAAAATAGTCTCGCAACTCTTCTTTTTCAATATGATCAAAATCTAATGAACTAAAACCCGGCGTATCCGCTACTAATCCACCTGCCACTTCAAGCAATTCTACATGACGCGTAGTATGCTTCCCACGTCCAAGCGCATCAGAGATCACACCTGTTTTCAGTTGTAATTCCGGGAGAATCGTATTTAGCAACGTCGATTTCCCAACTCCGGATTGACCGGCTAATACCGTTGTCTTATCTTTAAAATACGGACGTAAAACTTCCAATAAAGGCTCTTCATTGCCAACATTACGCAAAATGGTATACCCAATTTTTTGATAATACGCGAGGTTTATTTCGTTAGCATCTAGTGTCTGCTGATTTGCTAAATCCTCTTTAGAGACATAAATAATTGGTTCTAGTCCGTGTGATTCAATGACCGTTAAGAAGCGATCAAGCAAACGCAAACTCATGTCCGGTTCAACGACAGAAAATACTAGCAGTACTTGATCTACGTTTGCGATTGGCGGTCTAACCAATTCACTTTTCCGCGGATGAACATCTGTAATGATTGCATCATTTTCACCGTCAGGTACATATGTTACTATATCCCCCACTAACGGACTAATCTTCTTCAAACGAAACACTCCACGACTTTTACATTGAATCAATTCTCCGTTATACTCTACGTAATAGAAACCACTAATCGCTTTTCTAATTTGGCCTTCCGCCATCGAACTCCTCCTCTAATCTAACTCTTTATATTCAAATTTATCTTCTTCAATAACCATTTGATCACGGAAAATTTTATACCCGCCACGCGCTCCTTCTTCGAGCTCGATTGTAATCTTACGTGTTGTATCTTCCGTAATCTCAAACTCTTCATACGGATCATTCATTGTGTGATTGCGATCCTGAATATAGATTTGAATTTTCTGTGGTTCGCGTTCTAGCTCTGTATTTGTCTCTTCTTCTAAATCAAGTTCTGTATCTAACTCTGGCTCTGTCTCTTCTTCGGGTTGTTCTTCCTCTACAACTTCATAAGGAATCGTCACCATTTTCACTAGCAACTTAATAGGTTTTGGAGGAGCACCTTTAGATACGACGACGTCCACCCGTCCACCCTTCTCCATTTTAGTACCCTTAGAAGGTTTCTGAGATATGACATGTCCTTTCGCCACTTTCTCTGAGTCTTCTTCACTGACAATATGAATAATGAACCCTGTACTATCGGCGTATTCTTCCAGTTGCTTTGCAGACATGCCACGTAAATCTTCTAAAGACTGCAATTCTTTACCTTTACTCACCGTGAATATTAAATTGGTTTCTTCAGGTATGACCAGTTGATCGGCTTCTGGTTGTTGATCGATAATTGTCCCTTTTGGCTCATCTGCGTATACCTCTACCGATTCAATCGGCTTGAAACCATATCCTTGCAAGAACCGTTCTGTCGCTTCAAAATTCCGGCCTCTATAATCATTCAGCTTCATTTTGTCTTTGCCTGTACTAACGAATACCTTAATGCTGTCTCCTTCTTTACGTTTTTTACCTGCTTCAGGTATCGTCTTTGTAACTTGTCCAGCAAGGTATTCATCCGATGTCTCTTCAAACCTTTCATCAATGACGAATCCCTCTTTCTGAAGCATCTCGGTTGCTGCGATTTCTTCTATCCCCACTACTTTAGGAACAATAATTTCTTTAGGTTGGAACATCATTACTAAAATAACTGCGAGTATGCCAATCAACATCACACTACCAGCCACAACAAAAGGCCATTTTTTCTTTTTCTTGTTGGGAACTGTACTAGCTTCCATAGTAGGAGGAGCTAGTTCCACCGTATGTTCTACGTTTTCAAATACTGGCACATCTTTGACAGCCGGGATCGCTACTGTTCGATCATCATCAAACGGCAAAACGAATTTCTCTTCATTCAGACGGTTTGGCGATAATACAGTTAACAGATCTTCATACATTTCATCTGTCGTTGCGTATCGATAATTCGCATCTTTCGCTGTAGCTTTTAGAATTACATTTTCAACACTTTGCGGAATATCAAGAATTTGCTCCCGTACAGAAGGTATCTCTTCTTGTAAATGTTTCAATGCAATCGCCACAGCTGTTTCTGCAGAAAATGGAAGGTGCCCTGTCAGCAATTCATAAAAAACAATACCTAATGAATAAATATCTGATCGTTTCGTTGCCATACCGCCACGCGCTTGTTCCGGAGATAAATAATGAACAGTTCCAATAACAGAATTCGTTTTCGTATGCACTGTAGAATCGAGCGCCATCGCTATGCCAAAATCCGTAATTTTCACATCATCTTTACCGTTCATCAAGACGTTTTGTGGCTTAATATCTCGATGAACAATTCCATTATGATGCGCATGAGAAATAGCAGCCACCAATTGTTTCATAATTGATACCGCATGCTCTGAAGACATGGCTCCATGGGTATGAATATATTCTTTCAATGTGCTGCCAGTTATGTATTCCATGACCAAGTAATGGTGCTCGTCTTCTTGCCCTACATCATATATATTCACAATATGGGGATGGGTTAAACTAGTGGCGGATTGTGCTTCACGTTGAAATCGCTTTTTCAATTCCTCTTCATTAGCGAAATCATAATGTAGTACTTTAATTGCAACATCACGATCGAGGATGATGTCGTGTGCCAAATAGACTCTTGACATACCACCGTCACCAATAACACGGATAATTTCATAGCGCTTACCTATACGTTTACCGATCATGAAGGATCCACCTCGATTTCAGGCATCTCCAATAGAATTACTGTAATATTATCTTCGCCGCCACGTTCATTCGCCAATTCGATAAATATATCTGCTTTATGAGCAAGTGACGCATCACTAAGGACGATATCCAACATGATTTCCTTTTCGATTTTATTGCTTAAACCATCTGTACAAAGCAATAAGTATGAACTAGAAGGTAAGGAAATTTCACAAAGATCAGGTACAATGGATTTTTCAGAGCCTACAGCTTTCATAATCCAGTTTCGTTGTGGATGTACTTCAGCCTCCTGCTCTGTAATTTCACCACTATCTACTAAAACATTAACGAATGAATGATCTTTTGTAATTTGTTGTATCGCTTTCCCAATCACTTGATAAATTCGACTATCTCCAACATGGAACACTAAACACCGCCGAGGTAGGATGAGTGCTATGTCAAGCGTCGTTCCCATCCCTTTATAGGCATCATCCTGCTGAGCTTTCGTATATAAAAACAAGTTAACATCCACGACCGCGTCAAACAATAAATCAGACCAATCCTGCTCCGTCTCCACATCAATGGTAGCTAACATGAATTGTTCGCCAATCTTCTCTACAGCAGTGGCGCTAGCAAAGTCCCCACCTTTATGACCGCCCATTCCATCCGCGATGATTGCGAGTGCCGCATCGTGTTTTGGATGAAAAAATACGGCCGCTTCATCTTCGTTAACCGTTCGTTTCCGTCCCGTATCTGAGCGGATTTCATATTTCATAAGCCAACCCCCATCCCTATCCATCAGGTTAGTTTTTTCTTCGTAAAGCCGCTACAAAGAAACCATCACTTTCGTACTGATGAGGCAAAATCTGTACGTAGTCAGTAGCATTTGCTTGATCGATAATCTGCAAAGGAACTAATTCGAACTCTGGCTGTTGTTGTAAAAACCATTCTACGATTTCCTGATTTTCTGTTCGATTACTATATACTAGGAGACCGTCTTTTTTCACTAATTGACTCCCGACTGTCAACAAGTCTTTTTGAATGACTGAGAGGCTTTCTATATCTTGTAATGTTTTTTTGTATTTTATTTCTGGCTTTCTACGAATGACACCTAATCCGCTACACGGTGCATCCACTAACACCCGATCGAATGATTGCGGTTCATATGTTTTTAATAACTCTCTACTATCCCCGCTATTCGTCTGAATTGAAGTCAACCCAAGACGCTGTGCATTTTGTTCGATCAGACGTAATTTATGCGGATGAAGATCATGCGCTTGGATTTCTCCATCATTCTTCATACGCTCCGCAATATGCGTTGTTTTACCACCAGGTGCTGCACACATGTCGAGTACTTTCATGCCTGGTTCAACTTGTAAAGCTAAAGCTGGCAACATCGAACTTTCATCTTGCACAGTCAGTAACCCTTGTTTATAAGCTTCAGTAAGGGCTAAATTACCTGACTTCACTTGAATACTTTGAGCAGTCAAGTTACCTGGTTCCGCCACTACGCCTTCTTTCTTAAGTAAGCCAATGACCTCGCCTCTGTTTGTCTTTGTTGCATTGATTCTCGCAGTCGTCACAGGTGGAATATTATTGACCACAGCAATAGCTGTTGCTTCTTCCATCCCATACTGATCAATCCAGCGTTTAATCAACCATTCCGGATGACTAGTCTCGATTGACAAGCGAGCAATCGGATCTTCAATCTCATCTAGCCCCGGCACGCCTTCGCGTAAGATTGAGCGCAATATTCCATTCACCATAGAGGAAACCCCTTTATGGCCACGTTTATTAGCAATCTTCACTGCTTCATTAACGACAGCGTGTTCTGGAATCTTCGTTAAAAAGATGATTTGATACACAGACATACGTAGTAATTGGCGAACCCATGGCTGTAATTTCCCGCGAACAAATGGTGTTAAATAATAATCTAGTGTCATTTGGTGCTGTAATGTTCCGTACGTCAATTCTGTTAATAATGCACGATCTTTTTGAGGAAGATCGTATAATTCGATTGTTTTATGAAGCAATAAATTACTAAAGGCTTGCTCATTTTCAATATCCATCAATATCGATAGAGCTGCGTCACGTACATTGCCACGCCAAATCTTCTTTTTATAATGTGTCATTCAAATTGCTCTCCCACTTGCCATTTCGAACCGATTCCATTGAGGAAGACGGTGGCAGTCATTCTTTTTTTTCCTGCTGGCTGTAAATCAGTAATCGCAAATGCACCGTCACCTGTTTGCACGATGATTCGATCTTTTTCTAGTGCAATAATTTGACCTGGCTGAGCGTCAGATAGTTGGTTTTCTTCTTTCCCCCACCAAATTTTCACTTGATCACCGGCAAATTTTGTATAGGCAACCGGCCATGGATGGAGTCCCCTTACTTGGTTATAAATCGCACGTGCTGGACGTGTCCAATCAATACGTTCTTGTTCTCTTGAAATATTTCTAGCAAACGTTACAAGTGCTTCGTCTTGAATTGTTCGTTCATTTGTTCCATCGATAATTGCTGGTAATGTTTCTTTCAATAAAGTTGTGCCAGCAATAGATAATTTCGTGAACATACTACCTGTATCATCCGTTTCTTCTATTGGTGATACCACTTGTGAAATAATATCCCCTGCATCAAGCTTTTCCGCCATATACATAATGGTTACGCCTGTTTCCGTTTCTCCATCCATCACCGCTTGATGGATCGGTGCGCCGCCGCGATACTTTGGCAGTAAAGACGCGTGAACATTAATACAGCCAAGTTTTGGTGCATCCAATAATTCTTTCGGAAGTAATTGACCAAATGCAGCCGTTACAATTAAGTCCGGCTGTAAATCAATAATCTCTTGTAATTCAGCAGAACCTGTTAGCTTTTCAGGCTGAATCACTGGTAAACCTAGACGAACCGCCTCTTCTTTTACTGGCGGTGGAGTGAGAACTCTTTTTCTGCCAACTGGACGATCTGGCTGCGTCACAACCGCTAATAGGTCATATCCTTCATCATGCAACATCGTCAAAACAGAGACCGAAAATTGAGGTGTACCCATAAAAATGATTTTCGTCACTCTTCATCGTCCTCCTCTTCTTCAAATTCAGAAGGATCTACTACTCGCTGAATTTTTTTATCGAATAACACGCCATTCAAATGATCAATTTCATGTAAGATTGCGCGCGCCTCATAGCCTTCTGCTTCAAGCTCATACAATCTTCCATCACGTTCTTGCGCTTCAATACGAACATAAAAAGGACGTTCCACTTCACCGAATAAACCTGGAAAGCTGAGACAACCTTCTACTTCGATTTCTGAACCACCCGTTGCGGTTACAACAGGGTTAATCATTTCAATGACATCTTGATCTTCATCAAAGTCCACAATTGCTACTCTGATAGACTGACCAATTTGCGGAGCCGCAATTCCTACACCGTCATTTTCCATCATCGTATCATGCATATCATCCAGTAGCTTGCCCAACTTCTCATCAAATACAGTGACCTCTTTACAAGGCGTTGTAAGAATTGGTGAAGGATGCTTTACTATTTTTAATACCGTCAAAGTAATTCCTCATTTCTTTTATTCATCTAGTTTCAAGCACTATTCCAGACGGTACTTGAAACTATTGCTTTAGAATATAGCAGTCGGTTCTCGGTTAATGGACAGGTTAAGCCCATCTTTTACCCAGTTTGTTTTATAGTGTTTCAGTAACTGTTGCAAAACCGGAATGAGCGCTGGTTCTTGTTTGTATTTTATCAAACATTGATAGCGATATCTATTATTGAGACGACTGATTGCTGCAGCGGTCGGACCGATGATGACCGAAGAAGGAGACAGTCGCTCTGCCATGAAACTTGTTCCTTTATGCGCATAATCTGCTGCTTTCAACACATCTTCATGGCTGAATTGCACGACTGCTACATAGTAATAAGGAGGATAGCCAAGTTGTCTTCTCCGGTCCATTTCTAATTCATAAAACGGAAGATATTCTTGTGTTTTGGATAATTCAATCGCATAATGGTCAGGATCATAAGTCTGTATAACTACTTCCCCTGGCAATTGATCACGACCCGCCCGACCACTCACTTGCGTCAACAACTGGAATGTCTTTTCTGCTGCACGAAAGTCTGCTATATGAAGTGATGTATCCGCCGCTAGTACACCGACTAGCGTAATACGTGGAAAATCTAAACCTTTTGCTATCATTTGGGTACCAAGCAAAATATCTGCTTTACCTTCCCCAAAATCATGTAGTAAGCGCTCATGAGCACCTTTCGTATTGGTCGTATCTATATCCATTCGAATGACACGCGCTTCAGGTAAGAGTTTGAATAATTCTTCTTGTGCTTTTTGTGTACCCGTTCCAAAAAAGCGAATATGCTCACTTTCACATTCTGGACATTCTACTGGCACATGCTGTTCATATCCGCAATAATGACATTTCAAACTTTCTGTTGATCGGTGGTAGGTTAATGAAATATCGCAGTTCGGACATTCTACTACCGTTCCACAATCCCGACATAGCACGAAACTAGAAAATCCACGTTTATTCAGCAGTAACACGATTTGCTCTTTACGGGCAAGCCGATCCCTCATCGCTTCGGCAAGTGCTACGGAAAACATCGAACGATTTCCCGTTTTTAATTCTTCTCGCATATCAACGACTTCTACACTAGGTAATGCTTGTTGCTTCGCTCGCTCAGTCAATGTTAGTAACGTATAAACACCTTTTGTTGCGCGCGCATATGACTCTAACGCTGGCGTCGCACTTCCCAATATGACTGGACATTGATAATACTCTGCTCGCCAAATTGCTACATCACGCGCATGATATCTTGGTGATTCTTCTTGCTTATAGGTCGACTCATGCTCTTCATCTAAGATAAGTAGACCCAAATTAGTAAAAGGTGCAAAAACAGCTGAACGTGCACCAATCGCCACCTTCACTTCTCCGCGATGGATTCTGCGCCATTCATCATATTTTTCACCTGATGATAATCCACTATGCAACACTGCCACCAATTCCCCAAAGCGACCTTTAAAGCGTGCTGTCATTTGGGGTGTCAATGAAATTTCTGGTACTAAGACAATCGCTTCCTTACCTTTTTTCAAGACATGATCAATCGCCTGCAAATATACTTCCGTCTTCCCACTTCCGGTAATCCCATGCAGAAGAAAGGTTTCTTGTTGTTCAAGATCACTTGACTGTTCAATCGCTGACAAAGCAATTTGTTGCTCTTCTGTCAGTTGTTCAGGTCTACCGCTATCTCGCATTTTTGGCGCATCCAGTTCACGATACACTTCTACATACGACTGTTCAATCACTTGTTTATCTACCAAAGATTTCAAGACATTTGCTTTCACATCTGATTGATTCAATAGTTCACTAGCTTCCATTGAACTAGAAGGATGTTTCATTAACCAGCGTAGTAATTCCGCTTGTTTTTTCGCATTTGGATGAATCTTGGAAAATGCAATTTCCAAACTCTTGATGTCTGGTATATGAATCATTCGCACTTTCTTGATCTTTGTCTTTTGCTGAATCGCTGTATCTATTTCAACGATTCCTTTTTCACTATAGTCCTTTGCCTCATTCAATAGATTGGCATCTTGTAGCGCTTTCAACGTTACTTGCTCACGATTCCCGAGAAACGTACGAAATGAATCATCTAGTAATTCGGGTGACACTACCCGCATAATTTTCTCGTATTTCGCACGCATAGCTGTAGGCAACATAACTTGTAGCGCATCTATTTCATAAGCGATCGTATCGGTTGCCATCCATTTCGATAAAGCTAATAATTCCTTAGATAAAACAGGTTCTAAATCTATAATTTCTACGATCGACTTGATCTTACTAGCGTCCAACTCACTTTCCATTTTAAGACCTGTTACATACCCTGCTACTTTGCGCGGACCAAACGGCACCTTAACCCGTACACCCGGTTCCATCACGCGTTCCCATTTCGTAGGCACTGCATAATCAAATGGACGATCAATCGGGTAAGCAGCTACATCTACAATAACTTCAGCGATCATGTTGTTTGTCACTTTCATATTGAATAATCGTTTCTAACAAACGGATCGCTAGTTGATCTTTCGCCATAGCGTTAAACGGTGTCGCCTCTCCTTCTCTAGTGAGCAACGTAACTACATTCGTGTCACTGCCAAAGCCGCCAGCTGGATCAGTTACATCATTTACGATGATATAATCCAAGTTTTTAGATTCTAATTTCTTTTTTCCATAAGCAATTACATCTGTCGTTTCAGCTGCAAATCCTATTAATAATTGGTGTTGTTTTCGTTCGCCAAGAGATTTCAGAATATCTGTCGTACGTTCTAACTCCAGCACATCATCGCCGGCTTTTTTCTTCATTTTCTGATCATGTATCAATTTCGGACGATAGTCTGCAACTGCTGCAGATTTCACTACAATCGACGCATCATCATATTCAGTAAGTACCGCATCATACATTTGCGCTGCACTTTCCACATAAACTACTCGGACGCCAGAAGGTACCGCTAAATCAACCGGTCCGGAAATTAGTACCGTATCGGCACCTAACTGCTGTGCAGCAGACGCCATCGCATACCCCATTTTTCCGCTAGAGAAGTTAGAGACATAGCGAACCGGGTCGATACGCTCTCTAGTGGGGCCTGCTGTAATGACCACTTTCTTTCCCGCTAACAGTTTTTCAGTTGTGTTGTTAAAGTGTTGACTAATGAGCTCTGTTATTCTCTCTGGTTCTTCCAAACGCCCTTTACCTATATAGCCGCAAGCCAAAAAGCCTTCCGACGGTTCAATAAATCGATAGCCATCCGCATGTAGTTGCGCAATATTTCTTACGACAGCAGGATGGGCATACATATGTACATTCATGGCAGGTGCAATCCAGACCTCTGCCTCAGTCGCAAGCAATATAGTCGTAACCATGTTATCCGCAATACCGTTAGCTAGTTTGCCAATAACGTTTGCGGTAGCAGGTGCCACAACAACTAAATCTGCCCAATCTGCAAGATCAATATGCGCAATTACGCCGGAGTCTTTTTCATCAAACGTATCGAAATAGACATCATTTCTAGACATCACTTGGAATGATAATGGCTGGACAAATTCCTTTGCAGAATCTGTCATGACCACCTTCACATTAGCGCCAGCCTGAGATAATTTACTGACTAAGGCCACCGCTTTGTAGACCGCAATTCCACCAGTCACACAAAGTAAAATATTTTTATTATTTAACATACTCTCCACTCTCTTCCTTTCAAAAAATAACAAACTCCCTAAGAACGGTTGGATTCCAAGGGAGTTGTTTTTTTATTTCAAATCAAACTTCGTCTTCATAAATAATGTTCGCATCGGCTACTTGGTTAATCAAGACGCCAGCCGCAACTTCTTCAAGTGCTCTACCTACACTCTTTACAGAACGATAAGATTGTAATAATTCGTTGCGCTGTTCTTGTAGTTCACGCGCACGCTTGGCTGCTAGTGTTACCAATGTATATTTAGAATCTACCTTGCCTTTTAATGAGTCAACTGATGGATATAACATAGTTTATTCTCCCTCCAACATTTGTAAGTATCTCTTTTCCACACGTTCTCTGCGGCAATGCTCAGCCGTAACAATTGCATTGACACGCTCACATGCTTTAGAGACCTCGTCGTTCTCTACTACATAATCGTACAAGTGCATCATTTCTAGTTCTTCTCTTGCCTTTAGTACACGGTCGGCAATGATATCGGATGCTTCTGTACCTCTTCCGATCAAACGACTTTCTAAGTGACTTAAGCTTGGAGGTGCCAAAAAGATGAACAAGCCATTCGGTACCTTTTCACGAACTTGTGCGGCACCGACTACTTCAATTTCGAGGAAAACGTCGCGACCTGCGTCAAGCGTTGCGTTAACGTAGTCAAGCGGTGTGCCGTAATAGTTCCCTACATATTCTGCGTATTCAAGAAGTTTTCCTTCTTGGATCATTTCCTCGAATACTTCTCTTGATCGGAAGAAGTAATCTACACCGTCTACTTCGCCTTCACGTGGGTTTCTAGTAGTCATGGAGATAGAGTATTCATAGTTTGTGCCTGGGCTTGAGAAGAGTTCTTTACGAACAGTTCCTTTTCCAACGCCGGATGGGCCTGAAAGGACGATTAGGAGTCCTCGATGTTTGTACATGTAATCCCTCTTTGTTATGTATTCATTTACACTTCATGCCTAACCCTAGTTCATATGATAACATGCATCGTCAGACTAGTTAGGCCCATGTGTGCAATCTGTTGATATTATACCATAATCATACGATGAGTGCTAAAATGGAACAAAACGAAATGAAAGAGGAATCCGTATGGCATTTGATGGTTTATTTACGAAAGCGATTGTAAGCGAATTACAACAACTAAAGTCGGGGCGGATTTCAAAAATCCACCAGCCCAATTCACAAGAAATTATTTTCCAAGTACGTGCAAATAATAAAAATCATAAACTATTAGTGTCGTTGCATCCTTCTTTTTCAAGAATACAGCTGACGAATGAAGTGTTGACGAATCCCGCAGAACCCCCATTATTTTGTATGGTGCTTAGAAAGCAACTTGAAGGTGGTATGATTACTTCAATTGAGCAACATGAGACGGATCGTATAGTGAATATTCATGTACAAGCACGGAACGAACTTGGAGATCAAATCGAACGGCAACTCGTGGTTGAAATTATGGGACGTCATAGTAATTTAATTTTACTGGATGCTTCACGCGATCTTATTATTGATAGCATGAAGCACTTACCACCTTCCGTGAACAGTTATCGGACGATTTTGCCTGGCCAACCTTATATTCCGGCACCACCGCAAGATAAGTTAGATCCTTTTAACACAACCGAAGAAGAGTTCATGAATGTGTTGGATAGTTTACAGGAACCAAAAGATATCGTTCGTCAGTTCGCTGGTTTTTCTCCACTGACAGCAGCTGAATTACTCTATCGTCTACAGCAAAATTCTACACCTCCATTTAGTAGTTGGAAATCATTTTTGGATAGTTTCAATGCCGAAATGATGGAACCTACAGTTGTAGAGAATGATCGAAAGACGCTTTTCTCAGCAGTAGAGTTGACACACGCAGAAGGAACAACGCAATCGTTTGCGACTTTAGGTGACCTTCTTGATAAAGTCTATTTTGCAAGAGCCGAACGCGAACGAGTGAAATCTCAGGCAATCGATTTAGAACGTTGGCTATCCAATGAAATCTCCAAACTGGAAAACAAAACGAAAAAGCTAGAAAAAGAACAACTAACCGCACAAGACTTAGATACATTAAAACTGTACGGGGAATTATTGACAGCGAATAGCTATATGTTGCATAAAGGCGATAAAGAAGTGACCGTAGAAAATTATTATGAACAAGGTACGATGGTCACGATTCCACTTGATCCTAGAAAAACGCCAATAGACAATGCGCAACGCTATTTCTCCCGCTATTCAAAGGCGAAGACCGCACTCATACGGATTGCAGAGCAACTTGAAAAAACTAAGGATGATATTGAATACTTCGAGATGGTACGTCAGCAGGTCTACCAAGCTTCCCCAATCGATATAGAAGAAATACGTGAAGAATTGGTCGAACTTGGATTTATGCGTGCACGTAAAAGCAAAAAGAAAATTAAACCAAAGAAGCCTTCACCCGAAGCTTTCTTATCATCGACTGGAATTCCGATTTCTGTCGGCAAAAATAATAAGCAAAATGATTATTTGACGTTTAAATTGGCCGCGCGTGATCATGTGTGGTTGCACACAAAAGATATACCAGGCTCGCACGTCGTTATCCACGACATCGATCCGGATGCAGAAACAATCGAAGAAGCAGCGACCTTATCGGCTTATTTCAGTAAAGCTCGGGAGTCTTCAGCTGTACCCGTAGACTACACACAAATTCGTCACGTGAAAAAGCCTTCCGGTGCCAAGCCAGGCTTCGTAATCTACTTCGAACAAAAGACCATCTTCGTCACACCAGATGAAGATTTGGTGCGTAAACTTCGGAAGTAATTAGAGAATAAAGTGTTGAATAATACACCGTTACTCTGCGTTCCAGGCGGACGCGTCTCTTACGGGCCCGCGGTGAGCCAAGCGAACAGCGAAGGGTTCGCTTTGCCGTATTTCTGAGGTCTTTGCAGAAATTAAGGCAACTGTGCTCCTAACGCTTCGCTTTTGCTCCCCTGGTCGTCTCACCTGTCGGGCTGATCCTCCCAGAGTCGCCGCCTTACACTCCGATTCACTAGTTTACATTTCTGAAGTTAGTATAGTATGTAGAATGCTAGACTTACTAACTTGCTTGTACATTGGAATTTGAACTTAAATAATTAAGTAGTATTACCAAGTTTTATGATAAATACAATGATATCTCAAAGTACTTGTATTCAAACTATAGAATTGGGAAGCACATTCGTTCTCTAAATTCCGGACCACTTACTAAGTATCCATTAGTCTTCCCCTAAAATCTAGAGCTTAAAAAAGGTTCCCGTCATATGACGGGAACCTTTTTCTTATAGTGTGCCTTGCTTCAGTTTCGTGTGCCATTCCGTTAATTCGTTCATTGACTCTTCTTCAATCGCACCTTGTTCTTTCGCCACTTCTGTCAACGCTGCGAAATTAGTTAGGCTGTGGTATGAAAGATTAGCCTCAGCGAACTTCTCATCTGCTTTTTGAAGCTCGTATGTAAAGATTGAGACAATTCCGCTCACTTCTACGTCTTCTGCCAGCAAAGCGTTCGCTGCATTCAAACTGCTTCCTCCTGTTGAGATCAAATCTTCAATAATCACTGCTTTTGCACCTGGCTCGATTTTACCTTCGATTTGACGGCTTTTACCATGTGCTTTTGCAGAAGAACGAATATACACCATAGGCATCTTCAGAATATCTGCTACCCATGCAGCGTGTGGAATACCCGCTGTTGCTGTTCCTGCAATGACAGTTGCATCCGGATAGTGAACGCGAATTAATTCCGCTAATCCTTCTGCAATTTTTTTACGTCCTACTGGGTCTGCCATTGTTAAACGGTTATCACAGTAGATTGGTGATTTAATACCAGAAGCCCATGTAAATGGATCTTTCGGATTTAGTGCAACTGCTCCTACGTTTAATAGGATTTGTGCTACTTCTTTTTGTCTTGTCATGAAGTAATCCCCTTCCACAATGTATTGACGTTCTCATAGGCTTCGCGTGGATTTTCTGCACCTGTAATCGCACGTCCGACGACAATATGCGTTGATCCTTCTTGTCGCGCTTTTTCTGGTGTTGCCACACGCTTTTGATCATGAACATCACCTGACGCCAGGCGAATGCCTGGAGTTACTTTAAAAAAGTCTTTACCGCATACTTCCTCGATGATTTTTGCTTCCTGTACAGAACAAACAACACCGTCTAAATGAGCAGATTTAGCGAGTTTCGCATAATGTTCTACTGACTCGTGAAGGGGTACGTTGATCAGTTGTTCTTCTCGTACTTGGCGATCATCTGTGGAGGTCAGCTGTGTTACCGCAATTAGTGCCGGACGCTTTTTCCCAGCTGGTGTACCTGTCTCCAGACCTTCAAGTGCCGCTTCCATCATCGTCTTGCCTCCAGCTGCATGGACATTCACCATATCTACTTCTAATGACGCCAAGACATGCATTGCTGATTTTACGGTATTTGGAATATCATGCAATTTTAGATCTAGGAAGATTGAGTATCCTTCTTCTTTTAGACGGGCAATCATTGCAGGTCCCTCTTTATAATACAATTCCATCCCTACTTTAACATTGACGGATTGATCCAATGTTTTTAGGAATGCAAATGTTTTTTCTGCTGAATTAAAATCTAATGCGATTATTGGGGAGTTATTCATACGCGATGACTCCTTCCGATCAATTCTGATATATGGTTAATTTGCAGTTCATCAAGTTTAGCAGGTAGCTGTTCGATAATTGTCGGACAAACAAATGGATCAACGAAGTTCGCTGTTCCTACTGCGACAGCACTTGCTCCTGCTGATAAAAAGTCGATGACATCTTGCACACATGTAACGCCACCCATTCCAATGATCGGAACATTGACGACTTGACTTACTTCATATACCATCCGGATTGCTACAGGCTTAACGGCTGGGCCAGACAAGCCACCTGTCTTGTTCGCAATGACTGGTTTACCTGTCTTTTCATCCAGACGCATACCGACCAATGTATTGATCATCGTAATACCATCTGCACCACCAGCTTCTACTGCAATAGCCATTGATTTAATATCTGCTACGTTTGGTGATAGCTTAACGTAAACGGGCACAGAAGATACGGCTTTAACTGCTGCGGTTAGTTCTCTTGCTACGTCTGGGTCTGTACCAAATGCAATTCCGCCACATTTGACATTCGGACAAGAAATATTTAATTCTAATGCGTGGACGTTCGGTGCTTTTGAAATTTCTTTCGCTACTTCTACATAATCCTCTGTTTCAGAACCTGCTACGTTTGCAATGATCGGAACATCGAATTTTTCAAGCCATGGTAATTCATTTTGCAAGACACCTTGTAATCCTGGATTTTGTAGGCCAATTGCATTCAACATACCAGAAGACGTTTCCGCCACTCGCGGTGTTGGATTGCCGTAACGGGTCTCAAGAGTTGTCGCTTTGATCATAATCGCGCCAAGTTGTGATAAATCGTACAGATTCCCGTACTCTTTTCCGAAACCGAAACAGCCGGAAGCAGGCATGATTGGATTCTTTAGCTCTAATCCAGGCAATGTAATCGCTAATCTATTCATATCTGCACCACCCCTGCTGGAAATACTGGACCGTCTGAGCACACTTTGACATACGCTTTGTCCGTTGCATTTTCATTTGTATGGCAGACACAAGCGAAACAAGCACCGATTCCGCAACCCATACGTTGTTCGAATGATAAAAACCCTTTTTTATGAGCATACGCTTTTTGAACGGCATCTAGCATCGGCATCGGTCCACAGCTGTAGAATGTTGCGAACGCATCGGAAAGTTCATCCATGATATTCGTAACGAATCCTGCTGTCCCGTTACTGCCATCTACTGTTGCGATATGTGTATCGCCAAGGGCAGAAAATTCTTCTTCATAAAAAACTACGTCATCTGATTGGAACCCAAGAATATGGATACATTTGACGCCTTTTGCTGTTAATTGCTTAGATAATTCATAAAGTGGAGGTACACCAATTCCCCCACCGATCAACATAGCGGTTTGACCCGCTGACGTTTCCTCGACTGGGAATCCATTACCTAAAGGTCCTAATACGTTGACAATATCTCCTTCACGCTTTTGAGACAGCAACTGCGTGCCGTATCCTTCTGCACGATAAATAATTGTCATTTCATTTTTCTCTCTATCAATGTTCGCGATGGAAATCGGACGACGCAATAATGGTTCAAATGAATCCGATACGCGGATATGGACAAACTGGCCAGGAGAAGTAATTTCTCCGACCAGCTTTCCAGTAAGTTTCATTTCAAAAATATTTTTGGCGATTTGCTGCTGTGATCCGACGGTCATTAAATCTTGGATAATCATTCAATCACCTGTGGCTTAGGCATTGCGTCCGTCTGGAACGTCATAGATTCGATAACAGAAAGCATCGCATTCGCTGTATCAATAGATGTGAAAGCAGGAACGCCATTTTCTACTGACTCACGGCGAATTCTGAAACCGTCGCTAGCAGGCTGTTTTCCTTTAGTTAGTGTATTGATCACTAACTGCGCTTGACCTTTTTGGATGACATCAATCAATGTTGTCCCTTCAGTTCCAATCTTACCTACTGTTTTCACTTCAATATTTGCTGATTCCAGTGCTTGCGCTGTACCTTCTGTCGCTAAAATACGATAGCCGATTTCAACAAATCGTTTTGCGATATCGATGATTTCTTCTTTATCTTTATCAGAAACTGTCATTAACACCGAACCATATTCTTTTACTTCCATACCAGCCGCAACTAAACCTTTGTACAAAGCTTTTTCTAACGTGCTGTCTTTCCCCATTACTTCACCTGTTGATTTCATTTCAGGCCCTAGTGTAATGTCTACACGACGTAGCTTAGCAAATGAGAAGACAGGTACTTTAACATAAACGCCCGCTGGAGCATCTGCAAGTCCGTCCACATAACCTTGCTCAGCAATTGATTTACCTAGGATTGCCTGAGTGGCTACATTCGCCATTGGAATGTTCGTAATTTTACTCAAGAATGGTACGGTACGGCTTGAACGTGGATTCACTTCAATTACATACACTTGTCCTTCTGAAATAACGAATTGAATATTCATCAGACCACGAATTTTCAAGCCTAGTGCTAAACGTTTCGTGTAATCCGCAATCGTTTCAATCATAGATTGAGAAAGATTTTGTGGTGGATATACGGCAATCGAGTCGCCAGAGTGAACACCCGCACGTTCAATATGTTCCATGATTCCAGGGATTAATACCGTTTCACCGTCACAGATTGCATCTACTTCAATTTCCGTACCTGTTAAGTAACGGTCAATTAGAACTGGATGCTCCGGACTTGCTTTTACTGCATTTTCCATATATTGCAATAATTCCTGTTCATGATAAACGATTTCCATCGCACGACCACCTAATACGTAAGAAGGGCGAACGAGAACCGGATAACCGATTTCAGTAGCGATGACAACTGCTTCTGAAACAGATAAAGCTGTTTTCCCAAGGGGTTGCGGTACACCAATTTCATGAAGTGCACTCTCGAATTTATCGCGATTTTCCGCACGGTCAATATCTTCAAGTGATGTTCCTAGAATTTTCACGCCACGCGCTTCTAATTCATCAGCTAAGTTAATTGCTGTTTGTCCTCCGAATTGAACGATTACGCCTTCAGGTTGCTCTAGATCGATAATGTGCATAACATCCTCAATCGTTAATGGTTCGAAGTAAAGCTTGTCGGAGATAGAGAAGTCTGTAGAAACAGTTTCCGGGTTATTATTGACGATAATCGCTTCATAACCCGCTTCTTGGATCGCCCATACGCAATGTACTGTTGCATAGTCAAACTCCACACCTTGTCCGATACGGATTGGACCAGAACCTAAGACAACTACGCTCTTTTTACCTGTTTTGACTGATTCATTTTCATCTTCATACGTACCATAGAAATATGGTGTATCCGACTCGTACTCACCTGCACATGTATCTACTTTTTTATAGACTGGAATTAATTCTTGCTCTTTTCTCCAGTTATATACTTCACGTTCAGTTGTGTTCCAATGTTTAGCCAGCGTAACGTCAGCAAAACCTAAACGCTTCGCTTTATAAGCTACTTCATAATCAAATGGGTTGTCTTTTAATACTTCTTCGTAACGCACGATGTTTTCGAACTTGCGTAAGAAGAATAAGTCAATTGCACTCCACTCATGGATTGTTTCAATCGTCACACCACGACGTAACGCTTCACCGATGAAGAACAAACGCTCATCTCCAGCTTTACGAATGCGCTTTTCGATCCATCCGTCTGTCATTTCCGCTCCACCTGGAAGGGACAAGTCGAATTGACCTGTTTCTAGTGAACGAACAGCTTTTTGAATCGACTCTTCAAATGTACGGCCCATTGCCATTACTTCGCCTGTCGCTTTCATTTGTGTTCCTAGATTACGTTTAGCAGATTCAAATTTATCGAATGGCCAGCGTGGAATCTTCGTAACTACATAGTCAAGTGTCGGCTCGAAACATGCATACGTATTACCCGTTACTGGGTTCATCATTTCGTCTAGCGTTAATCCGACAGCAATTTTCGCAGCTATTTTCGCAATTGGATAACCAGTAGCTTTTGATGCCAGTGCAGATGAACGACTTACCCGTGGGTTTACTTCAATGATGTAGTAATCAAAGCTATGTGGATCAAGTGCTAACTGTACGTTACAACCACCTTCAATTTTCAACTCACGAATGATGCGTAGAGATACATTACGTAGCATTTGGTTTTCACGATCAGTTAATGTCTGGCATGGTGCCGTTACGATAGAGTCGCCTGTGTGAATACCAACAGCATCGACGTTCTCCATATTACATACAACAATTGCATTGTCTGCTGAGTCACGCATTACTTCATATTCAATTTCTTTAAAGCCTGCTATTGATTTTTCAAGTAAACATTGTGTAACCGGGCTGTATTTCAAACCACTTGCTACGATTTCTTCCAAGTCTTCATCGTTATGACAAATTCCTCCGCCTGTACCGCCAAGTGTAAATGCCGGACGTACGATTACTGGATAGCCGATTGCTCTAACGAATGCATAAGCTTCGTCAATATTGTGGATAATCTCACTGTCTGGAACGGGTTCTCCCATTTCATTCATCAAGTTACGGAATAAATCACGGTCTTCTGCTTTATGGATCGCATCCAATTTCGTACCAAGAATTTCGATTTCTAACTCATCTAGAATTCCAGATTCTTGTAGTTCGATTGCCATGTTCAAACCTGTTTGTCCACCTAATGTAGGTAGTAAAGCATCTGGACGTTCTTTACGGATAATGCGACTAACGAATTCTAATGTAATAGGTTCAATATATACTTTATCTGCAATTTCCGTATCCGTCATAATTGTCGCTGGATTAGAGTTGATTAGAATTACACGGTAACCCTCTTCTTTTAAAGATAGGCAGGCCTGTGTACCTGCATAGTCAAATTCTGCGGCTTGGCCGATTACAATCGGGCCAGAGCCGATGACGAGAATGGATTTAATATCAGTACGTTTTGGCATTAGAATTCCCCTTTCGGTTGCTTGCAGTCATCAATTGGATAAAACGGTCAAACAAGTAGCTAGCATCTTGTGGTCCAGGAGATGCTTCTGGGTGGAACTGTACAGTAAATGCTTCATATTTCTCACTGCGTAAACCTTCTACACAATTATCATTCAATGCTTTATGAGTCACTTCAAGTCCAGTTCCTGCTAATGAATCTTCAAGTACTTCATAGCCGTGAC
Organism: Sporosarcina sp. GW1-11; assembly: GCF_033088395.1. Classification (NCBI taxonomy): domain Bacteria; kingdom Bacillati; phylum Bacillota; class Bacilli; order Caryophanales; family Caryophanaceae; genus Sporosarcina; species Sporosarcina sp. GW1-11. The sequence continues at coordinate 134,449 of NZ_JAPMIW010000001.1, forward strand.
TTTGTGAAGTTAGATCGGTACGATTCGTAATCAAATCTTTAACAGGATAGTTGCCACCAATATGGCTGTTTTTCATTTTAGCTGTCTTTGCACCACAAGCGAGTGCGAATAGCTGATGTCCAAGTCCGATACCGAAGATCGGCTTTTTGCCTAATAATTCTTTAATCGTGTCGACTGCGCCTTCTACGTCTTCAGGATTTCCTGGTCCATTTGATAATAAAATACCATCTGGGAATAATGCTAAAATTTCTTTAGCTGACGTATCGTGAGGTACTACGATTACGTCACAATCTTTTTTATTCAGTTCACGCAAGATGCCGTGTTTAATGCCGTAATCAATAACAACTACACGCTTTCCTAGACCTGGACTTGGATATGGTCGTTTAGTAGAAACTTTAGATACCAAGTCAGTCGGTAATTCATAGCCTTGCACTTCCGCAAGTACTGCATCGATATCAATATCTTCTCCAGCAGCCGTTAGCTTGCCTTTTAGAGCACCTTTATCACGCAATAGACGTGTCAATTTACGTGTATCGATTTCCTGAATACCTGGAATACCTTTTAATGTTAGTAAATCACCTAACGACATACCGCTACGGAAGTTAGAAGGCTCTTCCGTTAGCTCTCTAACGACTAAACCGTTAATCGCAAGATCAATAGATTCGTAATCATCACGGTTAATGCCGTAATTACCGATTAATGGATACGTCATCACTACAATTTGTCCACAACCTGAAGGGTTGGAAATAGTTTCTTGATAACCCGTCATGCCTGTTGCAAATACCGCTTCCCCTACTGAAGCACTCTCTGCTCCAAAGGCTCTTCCTTCAAAAATGGATCCGTCTTCTAGTACTAAATATCTCTTTGTCATTATTGACCATCCTTCCAGACGATGTTTCCACCGTAAATTGTCATTACAGGCCATCCAGCGCAATTCCAGCCGTCAAATGGTGTATTCTTGCCTTTTGATACAAATGTTGTACGATCGATTGTTTGTTCTTTTTCAAGATCAATTAAGACTAAATCTGCTACTGCTCCAACTTCGATTTTACCGTACGGCAAGTTGAATACTTCTGCCGGCTTTACTGTCATCCAGTCAAGTAATTGCTTTAGCGTCCAATGTCCAGGCTTAACAAAGTTTGTATACAATAGAGGGAATGCCGTTTCAAATCCAGTAATACCAAATGGTGCTTTCGCCATACCTACTGCTTTTTCATCTGCTGTATGTGGCGCGTGGTCTGTAGCGATACAATCAAGCGTGCCGTCTAACAGACCTTCACGCAATGCTTCACGATCTTCTTTTGAACGAAGGGGTGGGTTCATCTTCCAGTCCGCGTTGTCTCCAGGTATATCGTTTTCTTCTAGTAATAAATGGTGCGGGCTAACTTCTCCCGTTACATGAATTCCAGCTTTTTTTGCATCACGGATTGTGCGAACAGACTCTTTTGTGCTGACGTGACAGACGTGATAATGTGCGCCTGCAGCTTCTGCTAGTAGAATATCTCTCGCAATATGTACTGACTCAGCGATTGAAGGGATTCCCGGCAATCCAAGTTCTTTGTTACGCATTCCTTCGTGCATTGCTCCACCATAGATTAGCGTATTATCTTCGCAATGCGCAACGATCGGCATGTTGATAGCCGCCGCATCTTGCATCGCTTCATACATCATACCTGCTTCTTGCACGCCTACACCGTCGTCCGTAAACGCGAATGCACCATGTTCTTTTAGTTCTGCTAGATTCGTGCGTTCTTTTCCGGCTTCTCTAATTGTAATAGATGCATATGGCAACACGCGAATTCTTGAATTTTCTTCAATCAACTGATTAACTTTCTCTAAGTTTTCTTTCGTATCAGGTACTGGACGAGTATTTGGCATAGAACAAATGGTTGTATAGCCACCTTTTGCTGCTGCGTGTGTTCCTGTGGCGATCGTTTCTTTATGCTCTCCGCCTGGCTCTCTTAAGTGGACGTGTACATCGATAAAGCCTGGGGATAGTAACAAACCTTTCCCTGCTACAATCTCACAGTCGTCTGTAGATAATTGGATCCCAACCGCTTCAATCTTCCCTTCAGAAAGTAGTACATCCGTTTCAATGATTGTGCCTTCTTCGTTCAACATTTGTACATTTTGAATTAAAGTTTTCATATTACTTACGCCCCTTTAATATTATTTCTAGAATAGCGGCTCGAATATAGACGCCATTTTCTACTTGTTTAAAAATACGTGATTGTGGACTTTCTATTAAGCAGTCCGCAATTTCCACATCTCGGTTCACTGGTGCTGGGTGCATGATGATTGACTCTTGTTTCATTCTAGCTGCCCGTTCTACTGTCAACCCATATTGTTCATGGTACGCCGCTTTCGTATACGCCATTTCGGTGTTGTGACGCTCGTGCTGTACCCGTAGAAGCATGACGACATCACTCGTTTCAATAACTTCATCCCAGTTATCTACACTGTCAAATTCTCCTGCCCATTCCGGTGGACAGAGAAATGTGACTTCCGCTCCTAGTTTCCGTAATGCTTCTGCATTGGAACGTGCTACACGACTATGCGAAATATCTCCTGCAATTAGAACTTTCAAGCCTTCAAAACTACCGAATTCTTCCTGAATCGTGAAGATATCCAACAGCGATTGTGTCGGGTGTTGACCCGAACCATCTCCCGCGTTGATGATTGCCACATTCGTACGATCAACTAGCTCCTTATAGAAACCGTCAGTTGGATGACGGATGACTAACGCATCTAAGCCTATTGCCTCTAACGTCTTAATCGTATCATACAGCGTTTCTCCTTTTAAGGTACTAGAAAAACTAGTTTCAAACGGTATGACTTCTGCTCCTACTTTTCTTTCCGCCATTTCAAAGCTAGTTTTCGTCCGTGTACTCGGCTCGAAAAACAAATTGCATACGGTGTAGGTTCCTGGAAGTTTACGGAAGCCTAGCCGTTTGAAGTTCGCGGCTCGCTCAAGTATGAGCATGATTTCTTCCACTGTTAGGTCTTTCATTGAAACTAAATGTTCCATCAGATATTCCCCCTTGATGAAATGCAGGCTCTTTCTGCAAATTAGCTATTGTTAGTTCTCTTCATCCGTCATAGTAGTTTCTTTTTTGCCTGGTAGTACTAAGTTCAATACCACACCAACAATCGCTGCTAAAGCCATACCGCCCACTTCAAATGTCGGGCTGAATTTAATAGTCGCTCCACCGATTCCAATGACTAAGATGATCGATGCAATGACT
>NZ_JAPMIW010000001.1:137732-288014 GCF_033088395.1 Sporosarcina sp. GW1-11
ATCGATCAACATACGCATACCGGAAGAGGCGATAATTCCGAATAACAGAATTGATATACCGCCTAGTACCGCAGAAGGTATCGTTGCTATTATCGCCATAACTTTACCTAAGAACGAGAACATAATAGCGAACACAGCAGCACCTAAAATGACATACACACTATAAACACGCGTGATTGCAAGAACACCGATATTCTCTCCATACGTAGTCTTTGGTGGACCACCGACTAAACCACTGATTAAGGTTCCCAGTCCATCTCCAAGCAATGATCTATGAAGACCTGGACTATCTATGTAGTTTCGGTCTACCACTTTTCCAAGTACTAACTGATGTCCTATATGTTCTGCAATCGTAACAATAGCAATTGGTACCATAATGATCAACAACGTTGGTGTCACTACAAACGGATAATCAATGCCTGGAATAAGCATCTCCGGAACAGCAAACCATTTTGCTTCCACTACTTTACTAAAGTCAAGAATTCCAATGAAAGCTGAGTATACATAGCCTACAATAATTCCAATCAATACTGGCATCAAGCTAATAATTCCTTTAAAAAACATTAAGCAAAATACTGCAGATGCTAACGTGACCAATGCAGCTGAAAAGTGTAAGCCACTGTAGACCGTTTCTTTTCCTACAGTAATCGTACTAGCCATGCTAATTGCTGTTGGCGCAATTGCTAATCCGATGACCATAATGACTGGCCCTACAACAATTGGCGGTAAAATCTTCATAATCCAGTTAAATCCTGTTTTATAAATTAGTAGCGAAATAATCGCATAGACTAAAGCGACAAACATACTTCCTATCATCGCACTGCCAATACCGCCTGTTTGAGTAGCCATCTGTATTGGGATGATAAAGGCGAAAGACGATCCTAAATACGCTGGCACTTGAAACTTCGTTACTAATATAAATACGATTGTTGCGATGCCACTCGTCAATAACGCGATAGCCGGACTTAATCCAACAAGTTGTGGTACTAAAATTGTTGCACCAAACATCGCGAACATATGCTGTAGACTTAGCACTAACCAACGGACTGGTTGCGGTTTTTCATGTATATCTAATACTTTTTGACTCATCTGTTGTGCCCCCCGAGCTGCTTATAATGCGCGTGTATGGATCGTCACGCCATCTGTTCCATCCGTTTCGACCATGCTGACAACGACTCGCTCTTCACTTGACGTTGGAATGTTTTTTCCGACGAAATCCGGACGAATTGGTAATTCTCGATGCCCTCTATCCACTAGAACTGCAAGTTGGATTGAAGAAGGCCTTCCTAGATCCATTATCGCATCTAACGCTGCTCGAACTGTTCTTCCTGTATAAAGTACATCATCCACTAAAATCACTTTTTGATTGACAACATCATGTGTTATGTTGACTTGCTGTACTAAAGCTTCTTCTAGATTATTCTTTAGTTGAAGATCGTCTCGATAAAGTGTGATATCTAGTTCTCCAGTTTTGATGGGCTTTCCCTCAATTGATTCAATCTTATCCGCTAAGCGCTTCGCTAAAATAGTACCTCTAGTTTTAATGCCTACTAAAATACAATCATCAATGCCTCTATTTTTCTCAATGATTTCATGGGCAATCCTTGTTACAGCCCTCGCGATGGCTTGGTCATCTAGTATTGCTGCTTTTTCAGCCATATTCATGGTTCCCCTTTCCATTTATCTTTAATCTTTCTGTTTTCGGCTCAATCTATATTCACATAAAAAAAGCCCACCAGTCAGAGTTGACTGGTGGGCAGACATGCAGAAAAAAGCATACATCGATCCTAACCGCAGTAAGGCATCATGTAATTCCGTGCAACCTTCCCAGCCTCACAGGACTGACTTTAAAGGTATCGCTATTCAATTGCTTACATGAGTATACAGTTAGCCTATATTGTTTGTCAACGCTTATTATAGACGCAAGTCATTTAGTAATTGTTGATAATTTTCTGGCAATGGGGCTGTGAACTCCATATATTCATCTGTCACTGGATGTTGAAAACCGACTGTTCCTGCGTGCAGTACTTGACCGCCAAAGTCGATCGTTTTTCTTGGTCCATATTTCGGATCCCCAACTAACGGATAATTAATATACTTCATATGAACACGGATTTGATGCGTTCTTCCAGTTTCTAATCTACACTCCACTAATGTATACTCTCCAAAACGTTCGAGTACTTTAAAATGAGTAACTGCATGTTTCCCATCATCTACAACAGCCATCTTCTGTCGGTCACGCTTATCTCTACCAATGGGTGCATCAATCGTTCCATTGTCATGCGGTATATGGCCGTGAACGAGTGCCGTATACACACGCGTAACTGACTTTTCGACTAGTTGATTAACTAGTGATACATGGGCTTTGTCATTTTTGGCTACCATCAGTAATCCTGACGTATCTTTATCGATTCTGTGTACGATGCCTGGTCTCATGACACCATTAATACCTGAAAGATCTTTGACTTCATGCATTAATCCATTAACTAGCGTACCGTTTAGATGACCAGGTGACGGATGGACAACCATTCCAACTGGTTTATTAACGACTAGTATATCGGCATCTTCATAAACGATTTCCAAGTTAAGATCTTCTGCAACGATATCATATATTTCAGGCTCCGGTTGCTCTACAGAAATAATATCACCTGTCTTCACTTTCACATTTGGTTTAACCGGGCTATTATTTACTTGAATATGCTCATCCTTCACCCATTGCTGGATTTGTGTACGCGACCAATCCGGTTGTAATGTAGCGAGTGCTTTATCGATTCTGTTGCCTGTTAGTTCTTCTGTAATTTCAAATTCTACTCTTTCCATTATGACACCTTTTTCTTTTTCTTTTTCTCGTCGATCACTACATGCAATACGATGAGTATGACGGCAATTGTCAGTGCGGCATCGGCAATATTAAATATCGGAAAATCATAGCGGATTACTGGAATTAGGACACTGATGAAATCTACAACTTCACCTTTCCATAAACGATCGATAAAGTTACCGATCGCTCCGCCTAGCAATAACATTAAACTGATACCCAGTAGTCGGTCTTTCTTTCCTTCGGTATGGAAAAAGTAAAGAATAGCAATAATTACTACTACGGTTACGATATAGAAAAGCCACATCTTTCCTTCAAGCATCCCCCATGCAGCCCCTCGATTACGATGCGACAGCAAGCTCAAATAAGGATCCATTATAGAAATACGTTCACCTAGTTCCATGTTTTTCACTACTAGCCACTTGGTTAGCTGATCCAATCCGACGATCAGTGCGGCGATTGCATAATAAACGATCACTACGTGTACCTCCGTCCAGCGAATTTCTACTTAAGTTTACCACAAATCTTAAGTAGTATTATGTTTAATAATACTATGTAAAAGTAAAAACCATCATCATCCACGAATGAATGATGATGGTTGTGACATCAAGATTGCTTACGCATAGTGTTCTTTCACAACAGTTGCGCATCGTGTACAAAGTGCAGGATGTGTTTCATCTTCTCCAACAGTTGTCGAGATTGTCCAGCAACGTTCACACTTTTCTCCTTCTGCCGCTTCAACTAATACAGTTGCACAATCCAATTTCAGAGCATTTGGAAGCACTGCATTTTTACTTTCCTCAAACGCTGATACGATGAAGAATTGCGCAAAGTCGATATCTGATGCTTCAAGAACGCCTTGTTGGCCTTCAGGCAAGACAACCGTTACTTTTGCTTCCAATGACTTACCGATGACTTTCGCATTTCGCGCTTCTTCCAACGCTTTCAAAACATCATCGCGAATATCCATCAAATGATCAAAACGTTCGCGAAGTTTTTCAGCTACTTCACCTTTTTGATCAGCTTCTGGCATATCAGTCAATTGAACGCTATCTGCTTCCTTGACCGTTAGATACCCCCACATTTCGTCTGCAGTATGTGGCAAAATTGGTGTGACCAACTTCACTAATGTGATTAATGTATCATACATAACAGATTGCATCGCACGACGGTGTGGATGGTTAGCGTCTTCAATATAAACAACGTCTTTTGCGATATCCAAGTAGAACGAACTCAGTATACCCGTACAGAAGTTATTCACCGCATGGTAGACAGTAGCGAATTCGTAATTGTCATACGCTTGACGCACTTCTTCAATCAAATCTTGCAGTTTCACGTACACATACTGATCGACTGGGCGCATCGCTTCAAATGATACACGGTTTGTTGTAGGATCAAAGTCCGCTACGTTACCATGCAAGAATCTAAGCGTATTACGAACCTTACGATAAACTTCAGAAACTTGTTTGAAGTTTGAGTCAGATACGCGAACGTCTGCCGTATAATCTACAGATGATACCCATAGACGCACAATATCTGCACCTAATTGATTGATTACTTTTGATGGCACAATGACATTACCGAGTGATTTACTCATTTTACGACCATTTTTATCTAGTGTAAATCCATGGCTTAGAATTCCTTTATAAGGTGCGATCCCGTTAATCGCGACACTTGTTGTTAACGATGAGTTGAACCAGCCACGATATTGGTCAGATCCTTCTAAATAAAGGTCTGCTGGATAGACAAGGTCATCGCGCTCATCTAACACGCCCTGATGCGTTGTACCAGAGTCAAACCAAACATCCATGATGTCTGTTTCTTTCGTAAACTCGCCATTTGGGCTGCCCTCGTGCGTGAACCCTTCAGGCAATAATTCTTTAGCGGAACGTTCGAACCAAATATTAGAGCCATTTTCACGGAATAGTTCTGCTACATGACTGATTGTTTCGTCTGTCAAAATAGCTTCTCCGTTTTCCGCGTAAAATACTGGGATTGGAACTCCCCATACACGTTGTCGAGAAATACACCAATCTCCACGGTCACGAACCATATTGTATAGGCGCGTTTCACCCCATGATGGTGTGAACTCCGTCTTACGGATAGCGTCTAACAAATCACTTCTGAATAGTTCAATTGAAGCAAACCATTGAGCTGTTGCACGGTAAATTACCGGCTTTTTCGTACGCCAGTCATGCGGATAAGAGTGTGTAAAGAAGCTGAGCTTTTTAAGTGCGCCTACTTCCTCCAACTTTTCAGTGACTGCTTTGTTTGCATCTTCATAGAACAGCCCAGCAAAGTAAGGAGCTTCTTCAGTCATCACGCCACTGTCATTAATTGGCGATAGTGCATCGATACCGTATGCTTTACTTACGTAGAAGTCGTCTTCCCCGTGTCCAGGTGCTGTGTGAACACAGCCTGTACCTGCATCGGCTGTCACGTGTTCACCGAGCATAACAAGTGAATCGCGATCATAGAATGGGTGTTTAGCAACTATGCGGTCTAGATCTTCTCCAATCACTTCTTGCTCGATTGTATACTCTTCCCACTCTAGCTCTTTTGCTAAAAACTCCACTAAATCTTTTGCTACTAAAAGTTTTTCACCTTTGGCGTTCACTACTACATACACGAATTCCGGATGAACAGAAATTCCAAGGTTCGCTGGAATTGTCCAAGGCGTTGTCGTCCAAATGAGAATTTTTACATCTTCAGCAAGTACACCTTTACCATCACGAATCGGGAAGCTTACATAAATCGATGGCGATTTCTTATCGTGGTACTCGATTTCAGCTTCTGCTAAAGCAGACTCACTAGAAGGTGACCAGTATACCGGCTTCAATCCTTTATAGATATAGCCTTTTTTCGCCATCTCGCCAAATACTTGGATTTGTCGGGCTTCAAATGCAGGCTTTAATGTAATGTATGGATTATCCCAATCACCACGTACACCTAAACGTTTGAATTGCGTGCGCTGGTTGTCGATTTGTTGATGCGCATATTCTTCACACATTTCACGGAACTTCGCAACGCTCATTTCTTTACGATTGACACCTTTATTAACAAGTGCTTGCTCGATCGGTAAACCGTGTGTATCCCAACCCGGAACATACGGTGCGTGGAATCCTGACATCGACTTATAACGAATGATAAAATCTTTTAATACTTTATTAAGCGCGTGCCCCATATGCAAGTCACCATTTGCATAAGGCGGTCCATCATGAAGTATGAAAAACGGTCTTCCTTCTGTACGTTCTTGAACTTGTTGATAAATATTTTTTTCGTTCCATTTCTCTTGCATTTTAGGTTCATTATTCGGTAGATTCCCTCGCATAGGAAATTCCGTTTTCGGCATAAGTAGTGTATCTTTATATTCCATTCCAATTCCTCCTCAAAATAGTTGCTTGACTCATTATAGATTTCTTGAGAAAACAAAAAAATCCCTATCCCAAAAAGGGACGAGGACTATTCTCGCGGTACCACCCTACTTGCAATCATCTTAAACAATTGCCGCTTAGCCACTGATAACGGCAGTGTAACCGGGAGAATGTACATATCCATAATCCAGCTCAAGAGTGATTTTCGTCTCTAACTCACCACTAGGCTTCCACCATCCCTAGCTCGCTATAGGCTAATTCAGAAAGTACTCTCTCTTTCATCGCTTACTTATTAAGTAGTGTAAGTATAAAAACCTCACTTGAACTTGTCAAGTTTCTTCTTTTTCTTTCACTACATTCATTTCTTCTATTTCTTTCAAATCATCTACAGTAACTAAAGGCGCGTCCAATTCTTTCTCAGCAACCTTTTCAATACTTGATGTATCTAATTCATATTTCAATAAATCATCCCAGTCTTCTGTGTTAATCATGTCAAGTTGGGCTTCTACCATCATTTTAAAACGACTTTTGAAAATTTTCGATTGTTTTTTCAGAACTTCTACTTCTAAAGCAATTTTTCTTGCTTGTGCTAGAGCATCATTAACCAGTCGGTCTGCGTTCTTTTCCGATTCTTTAACAATTAGCTTAGATTCTTGAATTGCATTTTTACGCACATCTTCAGCAGCACTTTGCGCAATCAAAATAGATTGTTGCATCGTTTCTTCGATTGTTTTAAAGTGTGCAATTTTCGATTCCTTGTCTTCGATTACTTTTTCTAATTCTTCATTTTTCTTTATTACATTCTCATAGTCTTTCATGAGTTGTTGTAAAAATTCATTGACTTCGTTTTCATCGTAGCCACGAAATTTCGTGTTGAACGTTTTGTTATGTATATCCGTAGGGGTTAAAGCCATATAACGCTTTCTCCTTTCAGTCTAATCCATTTCAGGAAGATCATTATAGTCTATACTACTTGATTAAACACTACTTCTGTTATTTTATCAAGGTTTTCCCTATTAGACTAACGCACCAATCATCACGCGAATTTTGTCTTTTCTTGTGCGTCCTTCAATACTCAAAATTTTATAGCGTCCGTAACCTCTGATTGATAGCACATCCGCTTCTTCCACTTCAAAAGCTTGCTGATCTATCATTGCCCAATTTACTTTCACTTTCTCTCCTTTTATAAGAGAGGAAGCTTTCGCCCGCGAACTATTTGTTAACGATGCAACTACCGTGTCAATGCGTAATGAACTGATAATATGTATCTCTTCTGTCCACTCTTCTTGAATCTCTAGTATATCCTCTATACGCATCACAGGCGTAACAGATACTTTCACTTTGCCGACTTGTGTAAAGTTCACATGGATATATTCAGATACTTCTGTTGAGACTGCAAATTGAACTGCTTCTTCATGGAGGCGAATATCACCAAATCGTGAACGATCGATACCAACTGAAAGCAATGAACCGAGTAATTGCGAATGTTTCATCGTAACAAATTTCTGTGGATAGTGAACTTGATACAAACTAATTTGAAAATCATCCACTGTAGGTGTGTAGTAATCTGGATAAATTAATACACGTTCACGCTCCGAATTAGGAAATCCTCCTGAAGCCGTCATCGTCAAGTCTGAATTTCTAACGATGGACTCTGTAATGAATCGCTGACGCGGATCTAGGAACTCCGTCAGTTTAGGCGCATAGGTATCCTCTACTTCTTTCACCCAACTATTTACTTTTTCAATAAATGGTTGTTCTTCTTTTCGAAAATGCTGGAAAATCGATTCCATTGTATATATTCTCCTTATACAAAAAAATCCCCACCCCTGTGAGGATTTCCGTTTTCAGTTGAAAGTTTGCATGTATTACATTAGTCCTCTTATCATGAAATAAATCTGAACGATCCCTCTATTGATCAATTGCAAGGCAAATATTGCAGCGATAGGAGATATATCAATCATTCCTAGAGGCGGTATGAACTTTCGGAAAAAACCTAAATATGGTTCCGTCACCTTTGCCAAAAGCTGTCCGAATTTTGTTTCTCTTGTCGATGGTACCCAAGACATCAATATATATATAATCAAAAGGAAGGAATATATTTGAACTGCATTCCTAATAAATAAAAAGATATTAAATAATAACGCATCCATAATAGCATGTACACCTCATTCAAAGTTATCCAACTTCTACTTATGTAGAAGCTTCAGGTAGATGAAACCTTTTTTGTTATTCTGGTTGATATTCCGTAATTGATCCAGCCACTTCTACGTTTTCTGGTGCGCAGATGAATATATCTGTGCCCACTCGTTGTATATCTCCGCCGAGTGCATAGACAGTACCACTAAGAAAGTCTATGATGCGGAATCCTTGATCTCGTTCAATCCTTTGCAAGTTCACGACGACAGAACGCTTATTTTTAAGATGTTCTGCAATTTCTTGCGCTTCCGCATAAGAATGAGGTTCTACCAAAATCACCTTGGATGACTTTTGTATACTTTGCAAACTGATGACTGGCGCAGCTGGCTGTGGTTTGAAGTTCGGATTAGGAGTGCCAGCGTGTTTCTTGCCATTTGCTCTTTTTACTTCTTTACGAGCTGGAGGCTGACTGATACGTTTTTGTTTCGCTGGTGGCTCTTTACCAACTTCATCATCTTCCACCCAAAACATTTTTTCAAATCGTTTTTTGAGGCTCATTTACTTTCCTCTCTTTCTGTTCCGGCTAATGCAGTTCCAATGCGTATATGCGTCGCACCTTCTTCGATTGCGATTTCGAAATCATTCGACATCCCCATCGATAATTGCGTACAGGGTGCATAAGATAAGTTTTTAGCGGCAATTTGATCGCGTACTTCTCTCAACGAACGGAAAACATGACGAATGACCGATTCATCTCTCGTATTTGGTGCCATTGTCATCAATCCAATGACATGAACCTTTTCATAAGCTGCCAATTGTTCAAAGAACGCATCCGCTTCTTGCGGCGTAATTCCAGACTTTGACTCTTCACCTGATACATTGACTTGTACAAAGCAATCTACAGGCTTCGTAGCGCGCTTATTCACTTCTTTTGCAAGACTTAAACGATCTAAGGAATGGAGACAATCTACGCGATCAATTAGTTCTTTTACTTTACGCGTTTGCAAGTTCCCTATGAAGTGCCAGTTTGCTGCATCTTCAATAATTTCCTGCTTTTCAAGAAGACCTTCCAAGCGATTTTCGCCCAAATCTTTAACACCTATATTGAGTAACGATTGTGCTCTAGCTGCAGATACTTGTTTCGTTACCGCAATTAACGTAACTTCTTCAGGACTACGATGAACTTTTTCACAGGCAGTATTAATTTGTTGTTTTATAGTTTCTAACCGTTGTTCCAGTGGATTCACAATATCACTACTTTTCATATACTTTGCTTCATTGTAACAAGCAAAGCAGTAGATATCAACGATAAGTCACTCATTTAGCTGTTTATTCTGGATGAGGATGATATCCTTTCCAATAGTCATAACGTCTTGATAACCAACTTTTCGTACACCTTTCGATTTACTTTCAGAGAAAAAAGATCGTTCAATTTCACCGATATGAAGTTTTTCTATTTTACCTTTGCCAATATCAATTGTTGCATCTTGAACGAATCCGAGGAAGGATCCTTTTTTCAATTCAATTACTTCTTTTTTCTGTAAGCTGGAAAAACGCATAATTTCCCCTCCTTCTTTCATACTATGCAAAGGGTGTTTTATTGAGAACGCAAAAAAGCTACCACGAACACAGTCCTGTGTAGTGGTAGCGTATAATACATCTAATTATTCTTTTGCTCAATTCCTAATCGAATTTTTTCCATAGCATGTTTTTCGATTCTGGAAATTTGAGCTTGGGATATCCCTAGTTCTTTGGCGATTTCTGTTTGAGTCTGGCCTAGATAGAACCGTTTAGAGACGATCAGCTGCTGTCGCTCATTTAATCCTTCCACACTTTCTTTGATGGAAACGTAGTTCATCCAGCGGTCTTCAGAGACACGTTGATCGTGCAGTTGGTCCATCATGTAGATTGGATCTCCTCCATCGCTATTCATCGGTTCATGAAGCGACATAGGATCTTGTATCGCATCCAGTGCAAAGAGGATATCCTCTTCTGGGATGCCTGTCAGTTTTTCTAAGTCTGAGATGCGCGGCTCGCATTGATGCTCATTGACATATTGTTCTTTAGCTCGGATAGCTTTGTAAGCGATATCACGTAATGACCTGGATACACGAACAGCATGGTGATCTCGCAGATGGCGTTTTATTTCACCGATAATCATCGGTACAGCATAGGTGGAAAACCGAACATTATGTTTCAAATCAAAATTGTCTATCGCTTTCAACAAACCTATGCAACCTACTTGAAATAAATCATCAGCTTGTTCACCACGATAGTTAAAACGCTGAACTAAACTTAGCACAAGACGCAAATTCGCAAACACCAATTCATCTCTGGCAAATTCGTCGCCGCTTTGCAATCGGATGAAAGTTTCCTTCATCGCTTCGCTTGTCAATAATGGCAGCTCTGACGTGTTGACTCCACAAATTTCTACTCTGGAACGTACCATTGGCTTTTCCTCCGCATTCTATAGGTGAGTGTACACGTAGTTTGTCCTCAACTCTTTAGAATATGCGGTTTCACTAATCGCCAATTTCTGCCGATAAATAAACTTAAGAAATTGGTTGATTCAATCGATCACGTAAATCAGAGATGATTTTCTTTTCCAGTCTAGATATATACGACTGTGAAATACCTAGCAAATCTGCTACTTCTTTCTGCGTCATTTCAACCGTACCCATCAAGCCGAAGCGCTGTTCCATAATGTAACGCTCTCTTTCATCCAATCCTGAAATGGCATCAATCATATATTGTCTTTCGAGTTTCTTTTCTACATCATCTGTAATAATATCTTCATCTGTCCCTAAAATATCAGATAATAGCAATTCATTACCGTCAGCATCGGAGTTCAATGGCTCGTCAAATGAGATTTCCGAACGCATGCGGCTAGTTTTGCGTAAGTGCATCAAAATTTCATTTTCAATGCAACGCGAAGCATACGTAGCAAGCTTAATATTCTTATCTGCTTTGAACGTTTCGATTGCTTTGATCAATCCAATCGTACCGATGCTGATTAAATCCTCGATATTCGTATTCGTATTATCAAAACGTCTAGCGATGTAAACGACAAGCCGTAAATTCTTTTCGATTAGTGTATCTCTTGCATCGGGATCACCATTCATCAATGCTTGGATTGTGATGGCTTCTTGTTCTTTATCCAATGGTCGTGGAAGAGATTCATGCCCACCAATATAGAATGTACCATTTTTCCTTCTGAAGAAACTTGCTAAATAAGAAACCCATCTTTTCATTTCAGTTAACATGTAGCCATTCTCCTCTCTTCTTTCATAACTTCCATTGCACTCACTTGCAAAATAGCCGAAGCTCCTTGCGGATAATTATGCTGTTCTTTCGTCAGGACGATATAACCAGCAGGCAACGGCTGTTCGTCAACTAACCAACTTTCAAACTTTATGCCAACAGCCCACGCCGCACCTTGCACCGTTTGTAATCGAATGAGCCGCAAATCTTTTTGATACGGTGCAGGAAATTGCAATAAATTGGGCGAACTCCCCGACTTCCAATTTTCTAAAGCTACTAGAAAATCGCTAGGTAACTGCTCTTTCACGGCCTCCAATCCGATGAAGTGAACTGGATTACCTGACAGTGGTTCTACACAGTGATTACCCGTATCAATAAACACTTTTAACGGGATTGACCGTCCCCAAAGCTTCACTACAGAATCTAGTGTGTAACTGATTAACTTGTTCATCGTACGCGTATCCAACCATTTCACCTTCACGACATAAAGAGAGAGATAGGTGAGGCCTATAGCAAATAATAAAAATACGTTACTTTTGACAATAGATACATTTGTGTAGACTAGCGTTAGTAGCCCTCCTGCAAAAAAGGAGGCAATTACCATTACCAGTAGAGAACTTTTCCAATTCTCTATTGTTTGTCCAAAGGCTATATACGTCATTCCTAAAAAAGTAAAGATGATAGCTAGCATCGAGTATGGAAATAACGTAACAAAGAAGGCACCGACAAATGAAGCGCCCCACAACCTCCTTTTGCTCGTTTGATGATTACCTACTTTATTAGTGAATGACAGGATGGCGTAGTTAAAAAGCATATTGATTCCTATCATCAGTTCTCCATACATGTGCCGGCCTCCTTACGAACAGATTATCACAGCTGTCCTGAAAAACCTGTCAAGCTTTGTACGGTTTAACGCAAAACCTTCGACAAAGTTTGAAAACAAGTACAGAAAGTATAAACTTTGTAACTAGTTCGGCATTTGCGTTTCAGAGGGGACTCTTGCCTTATAGGCTTAGCTTGAACTTCTTCAACCTAGGATCACTATTTTTAATGCTAACGGAATACTACCTATTTCCCTTTAATTATGATCTAGGTCAAATTTCCCTCTCACTCTTTAAAAGAAATAAAAAAAGCTTTCCAGAAAGAGATGTCGATCTCTTCTTGGAAAACTTTGATTTGGCTTTTATTTACGACGTTGACGGTTACGCAAGAACGTTGGGATATCAAGTTGCTCATCGTGCTGAAGAGTTTGTTGTTGTCTTAGTTCAGGCTGCTCGTAACGCGGCTCTTCGTATCTGCTTTGAATTGGCGCTTGTTGTTGCTGGATTGGTCGACTCTCACGTTGACGCACATTTCCTGCAACACCAGGACCTCTATTTTGTCTAGCCGATGTTAACTGATCTTCGGTGAATCCCGTTGCGATAACTGTGACAATTATTTCGTCTTTCAGATCATCGTTAATTACTGAACCGAAAATCATATTTACATTTTCGTCTGATGCTGTTGCTACGATGTCAGCTGCCTCTTGAACTTCAAACAAACTGAGGTTCGATCCGCCTGTGATGTTCATCAAGACGCCTTTTGCTCCGTCGATTGATGTTTCAAGTAATGGACTGGAAATCGCTTTTTTCGCTGCTTCTGCCGCTCTGTTTTCTCCAGTTGACATACCGATTCCCATCAAAGCTGAACCTTTGTTGTACATGATTGTCTTAACGTCAGCAAAGTCCAAGTTGATCAATCCAGGTACTGCGATCAAATCAGAGATACCTTGAACACCTTGACGTAATACATTGTCAGCTTCTCTAAACGCTTCGAGCATTGGTGTGTTTTTGTCAACGATTTCAAGCAATTTGTCATTTGGAATGACGATTAACGTGTCAATTGCTTCTTTCATCGCCGCGATACCGCCAGCTGCTGAAGTAGATCTCTTTCTACCTTCGAAAGTGAATGGACGCGTTACAACACCTACTGTCAGTGCGCCAATATCTTTAGCGATTTGAGCGATTACAGGAGCTGCACCCGTACCAGTTCCTCCACCCATTCCTGCCGTAACGAAAACCATATCCGCTCCGCGCAATGCTTCTTCGATTTGTTCTTTACTTTCCTCTGCTGCTTTTTTACCAACTTCAGGATTTGCGCCAGCGCCTAACCCTCTAGTTAATTTTTCACCAATTTGTAATTTTACTTCAGCTGATGAAAGCTGTAGTGCTTGAGCATCTGTGTTAACCGCAATAAATTCAACACCTTGCACTCCATGTTCGATCATACGGTTTACAGCGTTGTTTCCACCGCCACCTACTCCAATTACTTTAATAACTGCTAGTGAATCTATATTCATATCAAATTCAAGCATCGGTTTTCCTCCTCTAATTTAACTGCAATTTCCAAGTGAAAATTACGCTTACTCAAAGAAATTGTCGAACATTTTCTTAGCTTTTTTCATAAATCCTTCACCTTTTTCTTTTTTAGGTTTTATAGATTTAGGCGTTGGCTCAGAAACTTCATAAGTCGATTCATTTGATTGCGGCAGACTAGCTTGTCCTTCCTCATAACCGAAAAACACATCTTCCATATAAGCATAACGAATCAAGCCGACCGCAGTGGAGTACATCGGCTCTCTGACACCTATATATTCTGGTGTGTATAGTCGAACTCTAGTCTTGAACACTTCACGAGCTAATTGTAACATCCCGTCAATCTTGGCAGTCCCACCTGTAATGACAATCCCGCCAGGTAACTCACGGATACCAGCCGCATATAGGTCTTCCAAGATCAGTTCAAATAACTCTTCCAGACGCGAACCGATAATATCAGAAATAAAGCGTTGACTATATTGGTCTTTCGCATCCGACCCGACTACAGGCACTTCGAATAATTCTTCATCCGATGCGTCTTCATAATAGGCATGTCCGTGTTGATGTTTAATCATTCTTGCTTGTTCAGTTGGAGTCTTCAATACAATTGATAAATCTTTCGTAATATGATCTCCACCAACTGGTAATACAGAAGTATTGATTAGACGATTTTCCGCAAATACGGAAACTGTCGTAGAACCTCCACCAATATCAATAAATGCTGTGCCATGATACATTTCATCTTCAGATAATGCGAATGTCCCCGCAGCCAATGGTTGCAAATAAATTTCGCGAATTTGAAGTCCTGCCTTTTCTACACATCGTAAAATGTTATGTAGTTGAGTTTTGGACGTCGTAATTAACGTCGCGTCCATTTCCAATCTTACACCCATCATACCACGTGGGTCTGTGATTTCATCATAATCATCTACAATAAATTGTTTAGGTACTAAATTAACAAATTCTCTTTCTTGCGGCACATTCATCACTTGTGAAGACTTCATGACTCTTTCCAAATCGTCATCTGTAATTTCTCGATTTTCTGAGTTTACAGCTACTACACCTTTAACATCTTGGAACTGCACACCATTTGCTGGAATGCCAAGCACTACCTCTTCAATTTTCAAGCCTGTCATTCGCTCTGCCTGTTCGATCGCTTTGCGAATCGATTGAACAGTGGCATCAATATCAATAATTGTTCCTTTACGAATACCTGCCGATTGCACATTCCCTACACCAATTACATGCAAGGAGTTATTATCCATCTCTCCAATTAACACTTTAATAGTGGATGACCCTATATCTAGTGATACATACTTAGTTGACTGACTCAATTATTGACACCTCCTTAATTAAACTAGTAACTTCCATTCTATTGTATTATGCACGCTTTGTCTAAATATTTTCAACACCCTCTTCTATTAAATATTAAATGTTACGTATTTGCATTAGGATTTTTGTTTCTCCCGGTCCATTTCGCAAGCAAAATTCGACGAATAACCGCAATATTATGAAACAATCTCACACCAAATGCGAAGACTGCAGCTAAATATAGATCTACGCCTAAATGCACACCGATGAACGCAAGTGCAGCTGCTAGAAGAATATTAAAGAAAAATCCTGATACAAATATTCGATCATCATATACTTGCTGAAGATAGGCTCTGATTCCACCAAATAGTGTATCAAATGCAGCAAGAATCGCAATAGTTATATAGTTATTATACTCTTGCGGTATCTGTATATCCGAGAGCAAACCTAGTGAAATGCCAAGGAGTAGCCCAAGTAAGGGTAGCCACATATTGTCATTGCTCCTTTGTTTGTTCTTTTAAAAACTGATTTTCAAAACCACCCGTCCAGCCTCGTAGCGCTACATCCTCGGTCGGTTTACTGATAGTAAGAATGAGGTCATCCAAATAAAATTCATCTTGTATCGTTGTTGACAACAAATGATTATACAATTTTTCACTGTCTTCGAGTGTAGCAGACACAATTTTGATTTTAAAAGGAGGTGTAGAGATAACTTCTCCACTCACTGTCAACTTACCGTTAATATCACGTATCCAGCTAAGTGTAGTAAAACGTTTACCGTCAATCTCTAGTTCATTCCCTTGATGCTGATTGATCACATTGATAAACCAAGTCAATAGCTCTGTAGAAACCGGCTTCAGTTCATAACCAAACGCAATACTCTCTGGTGACGGTGCAACTTCTACTACAAACCCTGGGCCCGTGATTGGCATAAAGCCCGCCTGTTTATATAGCTTGTCCAGTGTATTTTGTAAAACTTCCTCAGTGCTTTCATTCGTCAGCGCTGTGTAGGATGAAAGCGTTTGATCCACTTCACGAATTTCATCTAA
This sequence comes from Sporosarcina sp. GW1-11, assembly GCF_033088395.1. Taxonomy (NCBI): domain Bacteria; kingdom Bacillati; phylum Bacillota; class Bacilli; order Caryophanales; family Caryophanaceae; genus Sporosarcina; species Sporosarcina sp. GW1-11. The sequence continues at coordinate 154,039 of NZ_JAPMIW010000001.1, forward strand.
TAACTCAGAGTGGATCTTCTTCTCTTTAGATAATTCTTTACGGATAGCCCACAAATCTCGTGTATCGCGAGCAGGTTCTGTATTTATAGTATTATATTGTAAAGCTAATACAAAACCAACTATACATAGAATCATTGTGAACTTCCAGTTTATTTTCTCTTTCACTCTACCCCCCCTCTATTCATCAAACTTCGTCACGAATCGCTGTTAATTTTATTTCTTTCATTTCTTCCAACGTTACGACAATATTATCCCGTACCAATCCGTCAATCACGCTACCTTTTAAATGCATAGCAGGAGCCAAAACTTTCGGGTCACCTACTGCTTCTATTATAAAAGGAGCTGGAAAGGTTCTACCATCGATCATAATAACAGGGCCGGTACATTTTATGTAGGAATTAGAATTAATACGCTGTCCATTGATTGCTAAGCCTTGAGCGCCTGCAATTTTCAATTCATTGATGACACGTAACACATGACTTTCATGGACGATATAATCGTTTGGGTTTTGAACAGACGGATCGTAGTCAGCATCTTCGAGTGTCACTTTTACTCCTGCCCCAGTAGCTGGCATTACACCTAGTAGCAATCGCAAATCGCGAGCTTTTTCTACAAGAATTGCATTATTTTCTTCTTGATTGGAGAATTTCTTTTCAAATTCTTGAATCTTCTGCTGTTTTTCAAGCAATTCGTTCGTTAACTCTTTATTGCGTTCTTGTTGTGCGATTAAGTCTCCCCGATACTGCTCTTCCTGTAAAAATAAATCTGTTTGCACTTCATCTAATTCTTGCATATTACTACCAACTGTACGATAGGAAAACGCTAACATGAAACCGAGGACAAGAAAGACGAGCGAAAATAGTAATTGCTTACCACGTTTTTCTTTAGTTGCCTTCCGATTCTTGTTCACTTTCTCCCTCCTGTCCCATTTCTATTTCTATCTTTTTACCTTCAAGCTCTACAGGTTTCCCTCCAGGCCCGGCTTCCTCTAGAGGCTGCTGTTCAGGTTCTTTATAATAGTCCGTATACGTTTTAAAGTACACGCCTATTTCCATATCTAAGATACCTTTTTCTTCTTTCGGTAATTGAGCGATAATGTCTGGGTAATACGACATTTTATCTGCAAATCCAAGAATTGGAGCATGGACTTCATAACCATCATTCATAAACGCTTCTATTTTATCATCACCTTTATAACGAAGTTCTGATATTAACTCGAAGACAGAGTTGTCCATTTCTTGAAGTTGCTGAATCATGCGTTCAATAGCTTCTGGCTCTGTAAATCTAGATAGTATAGGTGCATGTAAAAGCGCTTCGGTATCTTTAGTTTCCATCCGTTCACCATTTTCTAACAACAAGTCATATTGCGTTTTATTCTCTATATACGCAACGGGCTTCCATTCTGTAACTTCAATCGACACATCGTTCCAATACTTCCTACTTACCGACACTTCTTTCACACCAGTGATATTCATTAAATTCCTTTCGATATCTCTTGTACGAAAACCCCAAAATGATTGTCCGGTGTATAGTCCACTCTGATTTTTATAAGACTCACTATCATTCAATGTCGTATTATTAATAGAAATGTCTTGAACGTCACTTAAAGGCGATTGGAAGTACAGCAACGCAAGAAGAACGAGCAAGAAGATCGCTACAAGCAAAAGAAACTTTTTATTAGCTTTTCTTTTTCGTTTCTTGCGCAAGGATGGAATTCGATCTTCAATATCAATCACTTTATCCATCTGCGTTCTCCTCCTATCCTATCTCTTTCCCTTTCGAGAAGTGTAAAATAGTCCCAACCGCTAACCACGTAGTCAGTAATGAGGAACCACCATAACTTATGAATGGCAACGTAACACCAGTCACTGGTAACAAACCTGACACAACACCCATATTTAAAAATGTTTGAAATATAATCATGGAGATCATACCTGATACAATTAAAAATGAATTCCAATTCGTTAAACGAATGGCAATTCCAAAAGAAGATGCTAACAATAGAACAAATAATAACACAATCGATGTTGCTCCGATAAAACCAATTTCTTCAGCAATGATAGAGAAAATAAAATCATTTTGCGGCTCAGGTAAATATAAGAACTTCTGTCTGCTATTACCAAGACCGTGACCAAATAATCCACCCGGTGCGATAGCAAATAACGATTGTATACTTTGAAAACCTGTACCGAGCGGATCGTTCCAAGGGTCAATATAGGACTTAATACGATCCAAACGGTAAGGTGCAGCTAAGATCAATCCGATAAATGATGCGAGACCTGAAACAAAAAGAAAGATAAAGAACGATAGCGGATAACCTGCTAAAAACAAAATAACAAAAGCAGAAACTATCATGATGACGGCTGAACCTAAATCCGGTTGCAACATGATTAGTGCTGATGGCAATAATATCAATGCGAAATGCTGCCATTGCCAAGACTTTCTCTTAACTTTCTTCATACCGCTCGCTAATTTCCCGAGTAACGCTACTTTTACGAACTCCGCCGGTTGCAAACTAATTGGGCCAAGTGCAATCCAGCTTTGAGAACCATTTCGAACAACGCCAATTCCCGGTATCAATACCGCCACCAACATCAAAATAGAACCAATATAGAAATACGTCCAAAATGTTGGACGAGACGTTAGAGGGCTTCTGTAAAGCACATACGCTATCGCTAATGAAATACCCATATAAACTGCTTGCTTGACAAAGAAAGGAGATGAATCTTGATAATGAACTTCACCCCAATAAGATCCTGCTGATTGAACAAACACTAATCCAATCAGCGACAATAGCAACGCAGATATCAAAAAGACCGCACGATATGTTCTCTCCAGCATTCGCATCCTTCCGCAAATTTATCAGTCGTTTTTCTAGTATACGCTTTACGTATTACAAGCTATTTACAATTTCATTACTGCATGAATAAATTGGTCTCCTCGTATTTCAAAACTTGGATATTGATCCCAACTTGCACAACTTGGCGATAATAAAATCACATCATCTTCACTGCTAGACTCATACGCTACTTTCACAGCATCCTCCATCGTAGTGGCAAGCAATGATTGTTCAACACCGCATGATTTAGCAAACTCAGTAAAACGCTCAGCGGTCTCTCCAATCGCTACGACGGTTCGTATATTGTTCATATGCGGTCGCAACTCTTCGAATGAGTGCCCACGTTCTAACCCACCCGCAATGAGAATAACCGGTTGTTTGAATGAAGATATAGCACTCTTAGTAGCCAATGTATTCGTTGCCTTCGAGTCATTATATATAGTACGTCCATTAAACTCACGTACAAATTGCATACGATGTCGCACGCCTGTGAATGAACTTAAAACATTTTCAATAGCGGTCTTTTTACATCCCGTAAGAATAGCTGCAGCAGTTGCCGCTAATATATTCTCCAAATTATGACGACCTGGCAATTTAATCTCCTTTGTCGAGATGAACGGTTCACCTAACCAGTAAATCCATTCTTCATCTGCTGAAATCCCTTCAACCACTTTGCCTTCTGTTGAAAAAGGAATCTTTTGAGCATGCATAGTCTCTACAGATGAACGAACGATTTCTTGATCATTATTGTAGATCAAGAAATCTTCTGCTGTTTGATTACGAGCAACTTGTAATTTAGCGTCCAAATACTCCGTAGTAGATCCATGGTAATCGAGATGCGCATCGTAAAGATTTGTAAAGATAGCTATATGCGGTTTAAAATTCTCTGTTCCAGCTAATTGGAATGACGATGCTTCAAGCACCATGACTTCGTCGTTTTTTGCTTTTTCCGCTACTGTGCAAGCGACCGTCCCGATATTACCCGCAATCAGTGGTTTTTTCTTACCTATATTTAGCATGTGATATAGCAGTGTCGTCGTAGTAGTTTTACCATTTGAACCTGTAATCGCAATAATGGACGCTTCACTAATCAGCCCCGCCAGTTCGACTTCTGTCCAAATACGAAGTCCTCGTTCTAGAGCTTGTGTAATTAATGAATTGCTATATGGAATTCCAGGATTCTTTACAATGATGTCAAATCCACGTTCTAATAAATCGCTCGGATGACCTCCACCAATAACTTCAATCCCTAGCGCCTGTAGCGTTGCCGCTTCCTCGTTTCCTTCGAGCGGTCTCGCATCATTAACTATTACTTCTGCTCCTAGACGATGAAGTAAACCCGCCGCAGCCATTCCACTCTTAGCTAAACCAACTACGAGTACACGTTTCCCTATAAACTGTTCTGTGTTCTTCATTTACATGACCTCCAAAAAGACCGGTACAAGAGCAGCCAATAATGCAACTCCCCAAAATACAATAACAACTTTCCATTCTGACCAACCTGATAATTCGAAATGATGATGAATTGGACTCATTTTAAAGACGCGCTTTCCAGTAAGTTTAAAACTGATCACTTGAATGATGACGGAAAGCGTTTCAACTACATAGACAATACCGATTACAAGCAATAACAACTCTTGTTTGATCAACACCGATAACATAGCAAGAGCTCCACCAAGCGCTAGTGAGCCAGTATCACCCATGAACACTTTAGCAGGTTTAATATTGAATAATAAAAATCCAAGCATCGAGCCTGATACAACAAAGGCAAACAATGCAATATCGTTTTGCTCATAGATTAAAGCGAAAACACCAAACGTCGCAAAGGCAATCGTCGAAGTGCCGCCAACCAATCCATCCAATCCATCTGTTAAATTGACCGCATTTGAAAAGCCTACAAGCCAAAATATTAAGAACGCCACATAAAATACGCCGAGATCCATACCAAAGTCTGTAAATGGAATAGTGACCGTTGTTTCAAATGGACCTAACTTCAGCAAGAAGAACGCAACAATGGCGATAATGATTTGCCCTATTAGTTTCTGCAAGGAAGTTAAACCTAAGTTCCGTTTTGCGATGATGATTATAAAGTCATCCAAAAAGCCAATAAACCCAAAACCTACTAATACAATCAACAGTACAATCGTATGAGTTGTCAGCGTATCATTTATGTAAGATAAAGTAAGTGTTGAAATCAATATGGATATAAGAAAGATCAGCCCGCCCATTGTCGGCGTACCCGCTTTTTTCTTATGCGCTTCTGGACCTTCTTCTCTAATACTTTGACCAAATTTCAACCTTCTAAGTAATGGGATGATCATCACCCCGACAATCGCTGAAACAAAGAATGCTACAGCGATTGTGGTGACTGTCGTACCGAGTGTCATGATAAGTTCTCCTTCTACTTTCAATTCCTTCACAGCGTATGCACTGTGTTTACTATTCTGAATAAAGATGAATGGTATCTTCCACGGTCATTAACGTGTGAGGCGCCGGTAATTGTCGAATGACTTTTTTACCTTTACCATGCCACTGCATCTTGAACGTGTAATTTTGAGCAAGCAATTCCTTTTCGGTCACGCCAAGTAAATCCGGCGAACGAAATGTAATCGCATCTCCCCATCTATATTCTTTTTCAAGCTGATCTTTTCTTCTTTCGATTTTTGCGATTGATGCTGTTTCTTCAATAATTCGTCCAACAATAGGCGCCGCGATGACTCCGCCGAATTGAATAGAATTTTTAGGACTATCTACCGCTACGTAGACTAATAGTTCCGGATCATCAGCTGGTGCAAATCCAATGAACGAGACGATATAGTCACCGTCTTTATAGCGGCCATCTACGACTTTTTGAGCCGTTCCAGTTTTCCCACCAATTCGCAATCCATCCGCAAATGCATTACGCCCCGACCCATTAGCAACAACAGATTCTAACGCATATCGTACTTGTTTAGATGTCTCTTCACTAATAACTCGTCTTTTTAATTCTGGTTCAAACTGCTGTATTGTCTTACCTTCCGAATCTTTGATCGCTTTTACGATATACGGCTTGTAAAGATTTCCGCCATTGATGGCGGCAGCTACAGCTTGAACTTGCTGAATTGGCGTAACTGAAATTCCTTGACCAAATGAAGTAGTTGCTTGCTCCACGGGACCGAAAGCTTCTTTAGAAAACAAAATCCCTTTCGCTTCCCCTGCAATACCCGATTCAGTCGTTGCACCAAAACCAAAGGAACGAATATAACGATCCAACTTTTCACTACCTAAGCGCTGACCCATCGTGATAAAACCTGGGTTACAAGAATTCTCTACCACTTCAAGGAAGGTTTGATCTTTATGTCCTTCACGTTTCCAACAACGTAAACGTGCATTTGCGACCATAGTATAGCCCGGATCATAAAAGCCTTCATTTTCTAAATTAATGACTTTCTCTTCCAAACTAGCAGCTAATGTGACAATTTTGAATGTAGATCCAGGTTCATAAGTCATCCAGACAGGCAAGTTTCGATTATAAATCGTTGAGTCTGTCAATTGATAATTTTCCGGATCAAAACCTGGTACAGATGCTAGTGATAATAACTCCCCTGTTTTCGGATTCATAATAATAGCTAGCGCTTGCGTAGCATCATACTTCTCCATCGCTTGGATCAGTTCACGTTCCACAATTTGTTGCATCTTCAAATCGATTGTTAGTAGAATAGAAGACCCTTCCTTGCCATGCTCAAACCCATCTTCGACATGTGGCAAAGGAATTCCCTTAGCATCCGTAAACAATCTAATTTTATCACCAACACCACTTAGAATCTCGTCATATGCATACTCAATCCCAGCTAACCCTTTCCCGTCATAGCCAGTAAAGCCGAGCAATCGTGCAAGCAAGTCATCATATGGATACTCTCTAACAAAATCAACACCTACATACAGACCCGCAACTTGTAATTTCGTAATTTCGTCTGCTTGTTCTTTTGTAATATTTTTAGCTTCAGGAGCTAGTTTCACCATATATTCTTTTTTCTTCATCTTTTCTTCCAATAATTCAGGAGAAATGTTGAGAATTTCAGCAATGGCAGGTATCGAACTAGATATGTCCGGATTTTGAGATGGCATGAAATACAGCGTAGGAGCTAATTTATTACCTACTACTAACTGGCCGTTACGATCCTTAATATCACCACGCATAGCCCCAAACGGTATTTCACGATCCCAATTCTCTTTCGCCTTTTCTTTTAACCATTCATGTTTAATGATTTGCACATGGAACAGTTTGCCTACAACGAGCAGCATGCTAATGAAGAATATAATAAAAGCTGCTCGTAAACGCTTCTTCGACTGCATATCAATGAAAGACCGCAATGACTCACTACCTTTGTTTTTCTACTAAGGTATGTATTTACTATGCACCCTATTCATTAGCCGCCAATGATTTGCTCTTCATCCTCTTCTAGTTGTTGCTCTCTAGATTTCTGTTCATTGTATTGCTCTTCCGGTGTGCGCATCTCAATAACGATTGGATCCGTTGCACTTACCTTCGTTCCTTTAGTTACACTTTGACCTGTGACGTAACCTTCTCCATTGATACGAATATCAAGCTTTGAAAGATGTTTGAAGGATAACACCATTTTTTTAGACCAACCACTGAAATCTGGAAGTGATGTTTCCCCTTCTGTTTTCAACAAGACGATTGCATTCTCAATAAGTTTGGTATCCGCTGCAGGCAACTGTTCAGTAACAAGCCCACCTTCACCGATGATTACAGTCTGAAGACCATCTTGATGAATCTTGTCCGTAACCGTTTCTGAATCCTCACCGACATAGTCGCCCACAATCACTACCGGCACTTCTGCTTCATCATCTGGTGCGATATGCAAATACTTTAAACTGTTTTCCATAATTGGATTAAAGACTTTAGACACTGGATCTGAACCTAATTCACCAGCCTTTAACTTTGGTTGTTGAACCGTTACATAGACCAATAATTGTGGATCATCAATCGGTGCCATTCCTAAGAATGAGTACAAATAGTTTCCGAAACCAGACATATAACCTCTGCCTTCTTTTTTCGGAATTTCTGCTGTACCTGTTTTCCCACCTACTTCATAGTTGGGAAGATGATATTTTTGTGCAGTACCGTTTTCGGAAGTAACTGTAGTAGCTAAGATTTCACGTACTTTTTTCGCTGTTTCTTCCGAGATAGGTTTTCCGCTTTCTACTGGTTCATGATTTTCTATTACTTTATCCGTATTTGGATCTATTATTTGATCAATGACATAAGGCTTCATCATGACACCATTATTTGCGATTGCTGAAGCCGCTTGAATCATTTGTAGTGGCGTCACTGTAGAACCTTGCCCGTACGAAGTAGTTAGTCGTTCCGCTGCGTAATTATCTAATACGACACCACTCGCTTCCTTCGGCAAATCAATACCTACAGGTTTGCCAAAGCCGAAATCATGAACGTATTCAATAAACTTCCGATCGCCTATTCTTTCTAATAAGTAAGCCATAGCTACGTTAGAAGAACGTTGTAGCCCTTCTAGAAATGTAATAGTTCCCCAACCGACTTGGTTCACATCCCGAATCGTTTGATCATATATTTTATAAGATCCCGATTTAAAATATGCATCTGGATCCCATTTACCTTCTTCCACCGCGGCTGCGAGAGTAAACATTTTCATCGGTGAACCTGGTTCAATCGTTTGTTCCACGGCATCATTAAGCCAGTTCTCCGTCAACCCTTCCCTTGTCATTGGATCAAATGTTGGTCGTTGACTCATAGCTAATATTTCACCAGTCTTTGGATTAGATACGAGAACTAACATTTTTGCTGGTTCATACTCTTCTTCTACTTGATCCATCGCTTCTTCAACGAAATTTTCAATTGTTTTATCAATAGTCAATTTGATTGTATGACCGTCTTTAGGTGCTTCCACTTGTTTACTTGCTGTCGGTAATACATAACCCCAACCATCAGATAGATAATTCACCTTGCCGTTAACACCTGTTAATTGCTTATCATACGTCTTTTCAAGCCCCATCTTCCCCTTAGTTTCGACTTTGCCGTCTTCCGTTTCAACCTTTTGAGCAAATCCAACTAAATATGAAGCAAAGCGTCCATTTGGATAAAATCGTTTCTTTCCTTCTACAAACAAAATACCCGATAATTTTTTACTATCGAGTTCTTCCTTCATTTTTAGTACTGTTTCATGATTCAAATCTTTTCCTGCACGACCGAACTCGATTTGCCATGCACCAGGGTTAGCATTTTTCATCTTATCGTAAATTTCTTTTTCTTTTAACGGTAAATACTTAGCCAATACCTTTGCAGTAGCTTTATAATCCACCACATGATATTTCCTTTTGCTGTTCTTACTAGCTTTTTCATTCAATACAGCAACTACGTGATAGCTTAGAGTGTCCGACGCAATCTCTTGATTATTTCGATCGACAATTGCCCCGCGATTCGCATGCAACTCTGCTTTTTTCTCATATTGACTCGCAGCAATTTTCGCCAGTTCTCTTCCGTCGACTTGGCCTGTCAGCTGAATAAAAAGAATTCTGCCGAATAATATAAAAAAGAGCCCTCCGAATACTACAAACATTAGAAAGGCTCCCCATTGAAAGCGAAACTTCTTCATCGTCCAGGCACGACCTTGACATTACTTTCATTAAGATTCAGGCCACTTTGTTGTGCTTTTTTCCAAATGCGTTCGTGTGTTGATTTATCACTCACTTGGATGGACAATTCCGTATTTTGTTTTACAGTCTTTTCAATTTCAGAATTCATCAATTGCACTTCTTTATTTACAGCGTTCAATTCAGAATGCGTCTGTAAAAGCATAGAAGAAGATCCAATTGTAAATGCTGCAAATAAAGTGAACAATATTTTTTCACCTTTCGAGAAACGTTTTTTGACACGACGAACTACCGGTTGCTCTGTTTCAGTCGGTTGAACGATTTCTGGTGTATATGAAGTGTATAGTTTCCTTTGTTCTAATCCCATGATTGGATTCCCCTTTTCTACATTTTCTCAACAATTCGTAGTTTTGCTGATCTAGCACGTTTATTATGCTCTATTTCTGCATCGGATGGAATGATTGGTTTTCTTGTAATGAGTTTTAAATCCGGTTCCATTCCTTCAGGTATGATTGGTAAGTTTGGTGGTAACTCAGGCATCGATGTCGCTTCTTTAAAAATCGTTTTACATAATCGATCTTCTAGTGAATGGAAAGTGATGACACTGATTCTACCTTTTGCACGCAGTAAAGTAATCGCATCGGTTAATGATTGCTCGGCTGCTCCGAGTTCATCATTCACTGCAATACGAATCGCTTGGAAGACGCGCTTCGCTGGATGGCCACCAGTTCTTCTTGCGGCCGCTGGAATGCCCATTTTAATAAGCTCCACTAACTCTGCTGTCGTTCGTATAGGCGCTTCCTCACGCGCTTGCTCAATTTTCCGAGCGATTTGCTTAGAAAATTTTTCTTCGCCATAGCGGAAGAATATTCTAACGAGGTCTGCATATGACCATTCATTGACTACTTCATATGCTGTTAATGACGCTGTTGTATCCATCCGCATATCAAGTGGTGCATCATGGTTATAACTAAAACCTCTTTCCGGCGTATCCAATTGTGGTGAAGAAACACCAAGGTCATATAGGATGCCGTCCACTTCTGTAATATCTAACTTTGCTAATTCACTTTTCAATTGTTTAAAATTCGCGTGGACAAAGTGTACTTGTGCCGCGTACTTTTCTAGTTTGCTCTGCGCCGCTTCAATTGCTGTCATGTCTTGATCGAAGCAAATTAATTTTCCATTGGACGAAAGAAGTTTGACAATTTCTTCACTATGACCTGCCCCACCAAGTGTGCAGTCTACGTAAATGCCATCTTCTTTTACATCTAAGCCTGTAACGGCCTCATGCAATAAAACTGTTGTATGGTTAAACAAAATTACACCGCCTGCTTTCAAAAATCAAAATCAATAAGGTTTTCTGCAATGTCATTAAACGATTCCTCTGATTCCTCGTAGTATGCTGCCCAAAGTTCTGCTGACCAGATCTCAATACGGCTAGATACACCAATAATCATACAATCCTTCTCAATCTTCGCGAACTCGAGTAAATTAGCAGGAATATTTACTCTCCCCTGCTTATCAAGACTCGCTTCTGTAGCTCCTGAGAAGAAAAATCGAGTAAATGCTCTCGCATCTCGTTTCGTGACCGGCAAAGCTTTCAATTTCTCTTCAAGCTTTTGCCATTCATCCAGCGGGTATCCGAATAAACAATTATCCAATCCACGGGTCAAAATAAAGCCTTCAGCCAATAGTTCCCGAAATTTAGAAGGAACTATAAGACGACCCTTCATATCAATTGAATGTTGATACTCACCCATGAACATATCCTTCACCCCACTGTATGAAATAATGTACCACATCCCCCCACTTTCCTCCACCCACTAGACTGTTTTTCTTTGCTTATTATTCAAAATGTGTCAATAGTACTTCTTTCTCTTTACCTTCGAGTAATTTCGCTTATTTTATTCATGATACCAAACGTTTCTCAGGCTTTTTTAAGTTGTTTTAGAACGCCGTTCGCATAAAAATGTCTTTCGTATCAGAAAGAGACATTCCTTAGTTAAATCCATCAAAAAACTCCCACTGAAATTAGTGGGAGTTCGTCTTATAATCAACACTTGTACTCTGATCGTATCTATCCGTCGCTACTAACTAATTAGTAGAGCACGTTAGTATTTTGATTTCATGTAACCTCATAAATAAACTAGCTGATGTGAGCCATCGAAGCGGTACGGTTGTTTCAGTAATTCGTCGATAAAACCTTCTCCGAATTGATTGATGAAAAAGTATGGTGAGTACAGCCGCTCTTGTAGGGAGCCGTCAGGGAGTAATTGCTCATTGAGCGTATTGTATCTATTGTTTTGCACCTGGTGTTTTAACAGGATCGACTGCTCCTTCTTTTTTTCCAAATAGTCGAATTGGCTCGTGTGGAACTGTAGATTTTTATCAAGCATTGGCAACATCCCAGGGTCTGTCGACTCCAAATGTTTTTGGATTTTTTCATACTGCACTTCGAGTTGTTGTTTAGTTTCCATAAGCATTTGATGAAACCGTTCATCGCGTTGCTCGTTTAACCACTTTTCCTGAACCCATGGCAATTGGTGTTCAAGCACTTGATTGACCGTTAACTCCGTCCGTTTCAACGCTTCTTGTGCTTGTCTCGTCACTAGCGTAATTGATAATCTTGGCACAATCACAGGCATGTTAATTCCTAGTGTGTGGAAGGCCTGTCGCAATAATGACCAATAAGCGATTTCTCCTGGTCCGCCGACGAATGCTAGTACCGGAAATACAAGATCTTGCATTAGCGGTCTAGTGGCTACGTTATTGCTTAGATGCCATGGTCGTTCCGCGGCAATCTTATGCATTTCTTGCTCTGCAAACGATAGTCCGGCCTGTTTATTGACAAACATGCCGCCGCTTCTTTTTAACAGCACCCTGCCTGTGTCATGAACATAAAACAAATTAGCGTCTGTTTTTTCAGATTCAATCGGCTTACCATATCCCATCGAATGCAATTGTTGTTCTGTAGCATAAATGCTTGTAGCCATAGCAGGAGCATTTTCAATCATTTGCGAGAAATACGCTGATTCCAATTGACGTAACGGCTGATATGCTGCATCTATCAACAGCAAGCCATATTCTGCGAATAATTTATTGATGAGGGACGTGAAGAAACCTGTGTACGTTTGCTGTTCTTCAACAGATTGCAATACACCATGCAATAACTTATGCGTGTAAGACGTTTCACCGTAACTTTTGAAAATCTTTCGAATATAAGCAGCCATTTCTTTTTGGTCATAGATCGTATCAGAAGCCATCGTTTTCAAGATGGTCGGTTGTTTAAATTGCTGTTTTATCGCTTTCCCTTGTTTCGCAGTATATGTATGATTAATTTCATTAATATCATGATCTTCTCCAGCAATCCAAAACACTGGCACTACCGGTTTCCCAAGCCTCTCTCTTTGTTGACGAGCTAATAAAATGACAGAGATCGCTTTATGAACAGAATATAGAGGGCCCGTTAAAACGCCTGCCTGCTGTCCGCCGATGACAACAAGAGCATCCGAAGAAAGTTCTTTTATATGTTGCGTAGCTAGTTTAGAAATTTCGAATGGTTGCATATATTGTTCAATAACTGAGGCTAGTTCTTCCCTTTGAAACGAACGCATTGCCAGTTCTTTCGCACGATTTTCATATCCTGCAGTGGTCACTTCATAATCAAAGAATTTATGAAAAAACAGCGAATCACGTGTATAAGCTTCCATTAATTTGTTCTTTTTGGGCAATTCAATTGTGTCCAGATGCATCTCACAAACTCCTTTATGTCGAATACTATCGCAAGTATATCATCTCATTCAGGCAGGTTGAATTGATACGCTTACGAAGCTTTAGGCCCCTTCATGTTATCGTATAATCTGTAGCGTAATACCGATTACGATTAACACAATATAAGCAACTGCCATAAGTAAAAAATATGCCCTCCATGTCTTCCGCAAAACGAGAAGCATGCGGAATTCCTTTGCTCTCGATCGTTCAATAGTCGCTAGTATAATCGCTACTACACAAAATACAGCTATTATATAAAAAACAAACCACTGATCCCAAATCGCACGAAGGAGAATTAAAACGGTCAGCACTAAAAAAGGAGTCGTTACATCAACCGCCAAGCCAAATCGTTTAGACTTTTTAATACGGATCTTTTTTGCAATAATCAATAATAAAACTAAAATTGCGAACGGAAATAATAATAATCCGCTAAATATTGTCACCATCATTCGTTATGTCCTCTCCCATTTATACCAAGTAGCATATTCTCAAGCATGTGCAAGATAGGAGCATGCCCTCCTTTTTGTTTAACTTTTCTCAAAACCGCGGTAATGATTGTTTCAATTTCCATCGTATTCCCTTTTAACCGATCGACTAGCATAGAGGATTGATTGAACGACGTCTTACGGCAAACCCTGGCAATATCATCATAAACGAGAACATCTTCTACTTCCGGAAAATTGCTAAGCAACTCTTCACATAGCTGTCGGAACAGCAAGTGAATTGGCGAATTGTCAAGCAATTGTCCATTTCTAACTTGCAAAATTGCCGTTAATGGATTAATTGCACAATTGATCAACACTTTTCTAAGAAGAAGCTTTTCCGCATCGTCCTGCGTCTGAATGGGGAAATTTTCCGATTCAATTGCTTGTAACCATTCGATCGTCGGTGCTATTTTTTCATTCGTAGCAATGATGATCGGGCCGATTCCATTATGGCGGACAGTATGTTCATCCACTCGCTGCGCGCCATGTTCAACCGTAGCAAAAGATACATGACCAAGTGTGTATTGATCAATAAGCGATAAATGACCAATACCATTTTGAATAAAGAGTAAATCAGGTTGTTTAGGTAATGTACTAATCGTTTGCAAAACGTTATGTAAAGCATCATATTTCACTGCAATGATCCATAGTGCATCGGTCGGCAATTCTTCAGGATTGACGACTGCCTGTACATGGAAATTATGTTCGGAATCCGTATCATCTTGTCTAATCAAGCGACTTCGCAACTGCCTAGCTTGCTCTTCTCGCCGTACCCAAAATGTTACATCCGCTTGATTCTGCGCTAGATAGGAACCGATTAGTAAACCTATCGAACCCGCACCTACAACTACAAACCGCATAATTTCACCCCTTAAAAAAGAGACCCCTCAAAGGCGTCTCTTGATTGATTCTATTATACAGGATATACGGGATGTTTTCTCGAAGTTTTCTTAATTTCTTTCGTTTCATAGTATGCAAATCTAGTAGCTAGTACACTACGAAGACTATGTGGCGCTACAATTTCATCAATGATCAACTCAGATGCCATTTTGTAAATATCGATTTCCTCTTTATATTCTTCATGTTTTTCTTTAATATACGCTATTTTCTCTTTCGGATCGGTAATCGCTTCGATTTTATTAGAGTAAACCGCATTGACTGCTGCCTCAGGACCCATGACAGCGATTTGCGCAGTCGGGAGTGCAATACAGACGTCCGGTTCAAATGCTGGACCTGCCATCGCGTACAACCCTGCACCGTATGCTTTACGAACGATTACTGAAATCTTCGGTACGGTAGCTGAGCTCATTGCCATAATCAACTTAGCACCATGTCGAATGATTCCTTGTCGCTCTACTTTCGTCCCGATCATAAAGCCAGGTACATCTGCCAAAAATAACAACGGAATGGAAAACGCATCACATAGCGTGATAAACTTCGTCACTTTATCCGCTGAATCGACGAATAGAACGCCACCTTTTACTTTCGGCTGATTCGCAATAATTCCGACTGGACGACCATCAATACGAGCAAGTGTAGTGATGACTTCTGCTGCAAATAGTCTTTTTATCTCAAACAAGCTGTTTTCATCAACCAATTGATCGATTGCTTCATACATATCAAACGGTGCATTTTGATTCTCCGGAATAATTTCTTCTAATGAGCGACCTTCTTTAGCATCCTTAGCTTTCGTGTGCTTACTCGGCGCTTCGTGATTCGCCGGGAAGTAGGATAAATAGCGACGCGCTTCAACGATTGCTTGCTCTTCATTTTCCACTAATACATCGCCACAGCCACTGACTGTACAATGCATACGTGCGCCACCCATTTCCTCAAGTGTCACTTTCTCCCCGATAACTTTTTCTGCCATTCTCGGTGATCCTAAATACATTGATGCATTTCCTTCAACCATAATAACGATGTCGCAAAATGCAGGAATATACGCACCACCTGCTGCAGACGGTCCGAATAACAGACAGACTTGTGGAATCATTCCAGATAATCGAACTTGATTATGGAAAATCCGGCCTGCCCCTCGGCGATTCGGGAACATTTCTAATTGATCTGTAATACGTGCGCCCGCGGAGTCTACTAAATATAATAAAGGAACACGTAGCTTTTCCGCTGTTTCTTGAATGCGAATAATTTTTTCGACTGTTCGCGCCCCCCACGAACCCGCTTTAACAGTTGAATCATTAGCCATAACACATACTGTCTGTCCGTCAATTTTACCCGTAGCTGTTACGACACCATCTGCCGGAAGATCATCCGCTTCGCAATTGGCAAACTTTCCGTCCTCTACATACTGTCCTTCGTCAAACAGCAAGCGTAAACGTTCTCTGACGAATAATTTACCTTGTTCTTCTAATTTCTGATGATATTTTTCAGCACCGCCAGCCAATACGCGAGTGGAGATTTCTTCTAACTTTTCATTATACGCTGTTTTTGTAGTATCATTTGTCAAGTACCCCTCCACCTTTCCTTACGACTGGATTGTAACCAACACATCTTCTTCGTTTACAAAATCGCCTTCCGTTCCATTGATTGACGTAACCGTACCATCTACTTCAGCTTCTAAAGGGATTTCCATTTTCATTGACTCTAAGATGATCACAACTTGCCCCTTTTTAACTTCATCTCCCACTTTAACATCTACTGAAAAAATAGTACCTGCCATCGCTGCTTTTACTTCTTGCATACAATCACTCCCCAAAATGTAATGGTTCGACTTTTGATAAAGGTGTTCTTACAGTAAGTGTAACTTATTTTTGAAACCGTTTACAAATGAAATACATAGCAGACCCCGACAGTATATGCGATTCGGGGTCTAAACTTTACTTTGTTTTAGTTAAAAATCGTTGTACCGCTTCATGATGGGCATCACTTTCCCATAGTACAGAACAAACACGCGCTTCTTCTTGCATCGCCTGCTCAAGATCATGTGCTTTCCACTTTCTCGTCGCGATGGATTTATAGGCACGATGTACGTTGCGATGAATGTTAAGCATAGGTGCTAAAAATTTTTCTAGTGCAGATTGAGCATCTCCATCATAGACTTCGGTAGCCCATCCGAGATCTTTCATTTCCATTGCTGAATAAACGCTCGCTCTACTAGTTAACTGAAGAAGTTGATCATGCGGTGCATTCTTCTCGAATAATAACACTGCACCTCCCCACCCCGATGTAATCGCCAATGTTCCTTGAATGAAGCCTGCTTTTGCATGTGTTGCCATTAATCGGTAATCACATGCAGTAGCTAACTCACAGCCTCCACCTACTGCTGCACCGTTCACTAAAGCAATGGTCGGCATCGGTAAAGTAGCGATTCGATAAAGAATACTCGCTCCTCTACTCAACATCGTAAACGCTTCTTCCGCTGTCTGGAAGCCGTGGAAGTCACTCAAATCTCCTCCAGAACAAAAGGCTAACTCCCCTTCACCTGTAATGACGGCAAATGAAATCTCTGGATCATCTTGGATTTGCTCTAGAAACTTCTCCAACCCTTCCATGATTTCATAGTTTACCGCATTTCGCATAGCAGGACGTTCGATTGTAAAATAGGCAATTGATTGATCGATCACGATAGAATAAGACACAAAAACTCCCCCTTTTTATGTAGCATACCATTTTTACAGAAAACAAAAAAGACTACCTTGAGCCATGGTCTCAAGGTAGTCTTCTAAACGTTATGCTAAATATAAATTATTCGCCTACAACGTCTTTTCCTTTGTAGTGTCCGCATGATTTGCAAACGTGGTGTGCCAACTTCATTTCGCCACAGTTGTCGCAAGTAGTCATACCTGGCGTTTCAAGTTTCAAATGAGTTCGACGCATATTTTTCTTCGTTTTAGAAGTTCTTCTCTTTGGTACTGCCATTGGGGGGCACCTCCTTATAAGGGTTTACTCTTTATCGGTTTCAAAAAAATTAGCCAATCCCGCTAAGCGAGGATCCACTGTTTCTTCTGCTTCTAGCCGTTGCGCTTCCAATTCTTCATCGGTTGTATAGGACCAACCTTTACCTTCTACCTGTTGCATCTCATCTGCTGATTCGCAAAATACTTGCAACGGAATTTCAAGTAAAATAAGTTCTTCCAATACAGGTATAAAATCAATTATTTCCCCTTCAACTGGATGAATTTCATCATCCGTTTGAAGCGTCTCCTTGTCCCAACTGAATTGCTCAACTGATTCTATAGAGAAGGGATAATTGACATCTTCCCACGTACGTGCACAAGGCAAAATCATTGAACCTTCTAGCCGAAGCTGGCATGTTAACTTTTTCTCACCAATTGAACATGTTCCGCTTACTCGAACAGGCTGAATTGCCCTAATTTCTTCATTCCGTTTTTTAACGGAATCTAAATTTACTACTTCGTCAAGCAGTAGCGGGCCTTGCCTATGTTTCCGTAATTGATGAATGGACCATTTCATGTCTATCACCTCAAGACAACAATGTTGATTATAGTATTTAAAATAAAGGATGTCAAGATATTTTCTTGTCACTTCAACAAGCTTAACGTTATAATTCATTATACGCAAGTACAAAGGAGGATTCCATTGCTAGCTACCGGAATTGTAGTCGAATATAATCCATTCCATAATGGACACTTATATCATTTACAACAAGCAAAAAAGCAAACAACTGCCGATATTATCATTGCTGTCATGAGCGGGCAATTTTTGCAAAGGGGTGAACCTGCTATTGTCGATAAATGGACACGAGCAGAAATGGCTCTCGCAAGCGGCGCTGATCTTGTCATCGAATTGCCATATGCATTTGCTACTGCACATGCGCCACAATTTGCAAAAGGCGCAATAGAACTTCTTGATGCACTTCAATGTGATTATTACTGCTTTGGCAGTGAGGAAGGTTCCATAGCCCCTTTTACCAATAGTTTAGAATTGATTCATTCGCAATCCAAAGTATATGAACAAACTATCCAAGATGCGATGCAAGAAGGACTTAGCTATCCACGAGCATTGCGCGCGGGCTATGACGTGATCTCACAGCATACTACTTTACCATTGGCTGATTTATCGGAACCAAATAATATTTTAGGTTTTCATTATATGCAAGCGGCACAGGAGATTCAATCCACGATGGTTCCCGTGACGATTGAGCGAACTGGTAGTCATTATCATGATACCTCACTACCTGCAGACTCAATAGCAAGCGCAACGAGTATTCGTAAAAAGCTTTTACAAAGTTATTCGACGCAAGATGTAGAGCTCTATATGCCGGCGTCTTCTTTTCATTTGCTAAAAGACTGGACGGCTCGACATGGTTTTCAAAATTGGGATCAACTCTATCCTCTATTGCGCTACACGATTCTTCGCGAAGAACCACAACGTCTGGCAGAAATTGCTGACGTGACAGAAGGTATTGAGTTCTCATTGTACAAAGCAGCAAAAGAACAAGCGACTTTTCAATGTTTCATGCAAGCTGTTAAATCTAAACGGTACACATGGACAAGAATTCAACGCATGCTGGTCCATATTTTAACCGGCTATCGTAAATCTACACGCGAGCAGATAAACAGTCCTTCTTATATTCGACTACTCGGTATGTCACAGTCAGGAAGAACGTATTTACGCAACGTAAAAAAACAAATGCAGTTACCGCTTGTTAGTAGAGTCGCTTCGTTATCCGACCCATCGCTACTAATGGATTGTAAAAGCACAGATATTTACCTATTCGGCATTCAATCTGCACCCGCTCCCGGTCTAGATTATCGCACGCCACCTATTATGCGGTAACTTATTTCTCTTGTAGCTTTTCTAAATAGCGCAAAGCATCATCTACTGTTTTGACGGGGACGATTTTCATGCGCGTATCAATTTTCTCAGCAGTCGCTTTTGCTTCTTCGTAATTCGATACAAGTTGGGGATTTTTCTTCTTTACTTCAGCAGGCAATTCATCGTCAGGCGCAAAGAAAATTTCAATGTCCTGACGATCAGCGGCCATCACTTTGAAGTCAATTCCACCAATGCGCCCAACTGTCCCATCCTCAAGAATTTCACCTGTTCCAGCGATATTATAACCCTTCGTTAGATCTTCGTCTAACAACCGATTCATCAACTCTAGCGTGAACATGAGACCTGCTGACGGGCCACCGATATCTTCCGTATGGATATCGACTTTCGGTTCAGTTTGTAAGGCGATTTGCTCTTCAAATTGAATACCTAGCCCTACACGATGATCAGTTCCAGGTAATTCCTTAAGTTGCAGCGCAATTTGCATCACTTGTTTTCCGCGCTTCACTTGTAAATCAACTTCTTGTCCTGCTAGCTTCGACCCAATTTCATCTATAAAGTCTTTGGTAGATGCCAACTGCTTTTGATCAATTGTTTGAATGACATCGCCCACTTGTAACTTCCCAGCAGCTGCACCGTCTGGCAACACACCTACTACAAATACCCCTTTGAAAATCTTTTCGATTGGCAAGTTCGTTTTGTCAAATGCTACTGAAATCGCATGCATCTTCGAATCAGTCATCAATTTCTTTTGACGTATAGCATATTCTTCATCACTCTCGCCATGTCGTCGAACCTTAGCAGCGGGTAACAATTTCATTTTATCTGTGAAATTTGAATAAGCATACGTGATAGGTGTTGCTTTTCCAATAGCAATTGTCATTAAACTAAATGTCCCTTGATCGTTTTCGTCTCCTCCCACTACTTCGACAAGCGGTGCTAAATCATACGCACCACCCGGACGCGAAATATACATATCTAACGGATAAAGTCCAAGAATCCCCACCAACACTAGCACGATCGTCAATATACCCCATTTACGCATTTTCATAAAAGCACACCTCCATTAATAGCCTGTACGAATCCAACATATATATTACGGTAGATTCCAATGAAGTACAAAAAATAGGAAGGGGAGCGAAGGATGCATAGCCATTTTTCTATTCGCCACATAGACCTATGATTAACGTGACGATCATTTGGGCATTAATTATTTTATTTATCATCCAGCCTGACGTTGCGCATGAAGGAGCTGTTTCTGGTGCTCAATTATTCCTCCATGCTTTATTACCTTATTTGTTGCCTTACATCATTTTGACACAATGGCTATTAAAAATGCCTACTAACCGACTGCAGAAGAGCCAATGGAGCAGATACATAAAAGCATATGTTCTCGGTTCGTTTGGAGGATTCCCAGTGGGAGCTGTTACGGTCAGTGAAATGAAAAGAAGTGGTGAACTGTCACCGAGAGAAAGTAGCTTATTGCTAGCCGCTTGTCATGCACCTGGTCCGATGTTCATCATCGGGTTTGTTGGCAATGAATTACTCGGAAGTGTAGCCAGTGGATGGAAACTGCTTATTGCTATTCATTTGGCGAATGTCGTGTTCTTTTTGTTATCTATCCTTTTTTTACAAGGTCAGCCCATGCAACAAACTCAGCAAGCGATTCCATTTGATCCGAGAACCTCACCGCTTTTAAGCTCGATTAAAGATAGTTCATCTGTCATTTTATTAGTTGCGACGACTGTAATTTTCTTTTCTTCATTGGGAAATGTCCTTTCCCATGTAGTTTCTGCTATTTTCCCTGTTGATATGGAAATTACAAAAACCTTGTTATTAGCCGTTTTTGAAATGACATCTGGCGTTCAAGCAGCTACAGAATATTTCAGCGGGGCTACAATCTACCCGTTACTGATTGCAGCCATCATCTCTATCAACGGCCTGAGCATCCACATGCAAGTCATGACGCTCGCAAAGGGTGCAAGCATAAGTATACTACCCTACATCGCCGGAAGAGCTTGGAACATCATTCTCGTGCCCCTACTGTTTCTATGGATGTATTAAGATTTCATCGATTGTCAAATAGAAAAATGGTTATGATAAACGTTCCATCATAACCACTACATAAGTATTGCGTATTTTATACATTTTATTACTTGCTAAACTTCTCCTTTAAGGCTTCGTTAACATGTGGCGGCACGAGTGTCGAGACATCTCCTCCATATTGAGCGACCTCTTTAACGATACTCGAACTTAAGAATGAATATTGACTTTTCGTCATAACGAAAAATGTCTCAATACTTTCATCAAGCACTCGGTTCATCGACGTAATTTGCATTTCATACTCAAAATCCGAAATCGCTCGTAAGCCACGAACGATCACCGATGCCTTGATTTCATGCGCGTAATCGATTAGTAAGCCTGATGATGAATCAATCGTAACATTTCCATATTGCGACGTGATTTTATGTATAAGGGCAATTCGCTCTTCCACTGTAAATAAAGGCTTTTTAGATGAATTATTCATCACCGCCACATGCACTTCCGGGAACGTCTTTGCTGCTCGTTGTATAATATCTAGATGACCATTCGTCACCGGATCAAAACTTCCTGGAACAATTGCGATTCTTGACATACCATTAACCTCTTTTCTCGTAAATAGTGATAGCTGTATTTCCATAGATTGCAGAGTTTACTCGTATAAAGGATTCATACGCATCAGGCAATACTACTTTTTTCTCATGCTCACAAACAATTGTCGCTTCTTCAGACAGTAATCCTTGGCTCACAAGATCTCTAATCCCATCATAGTATGCTACTTCTGCGTAGGGAGGATCTACGAATAACAAATCAATTACGACATTTTTTTGCTGTAGAATCGCAACGGCTTGCCGTGCATCTTTTCTTTCTATATGTACTTGATCATCCAGCCGACATTTTTCAACATTTGATTTAATGATAGCGCAAGCTTTAGCATTTTTCTCGAATACTACTGCTTGCTCCATGCCCCGTGATAATGCCTCGATTGCAATGGATCCACTGCCACCGAATAATTCGACGACAGTTCCACCATCAAAATACGGACCTATTCTGTTGAATAATGATTCCTTTACTTTATCCGACGTGGGTCTTGTAGATATGCCTGGTAAAGACTTAAGCGCCATACCTTTTCTGGAACCGGAAATGACTCTCACTCTTTTTCCATCTCCTTTATCAGCTTTTCAATTTGTTCGACTGCAATCGATTCATCGGTCTTCTCAATTAGCACTAAGAAAATACGCCTAAACCAATTTTCATCAAAATATAATGTTTGGTTGATCATTGTATACGGTTTTTCTCTATAGTCGAATTTTCGATCATCCATTACGTAGAACGGTTGAATTTTAGAAAACCGATAATTACGTTTCGGACTTTTAATATAGATCGATTGTTCATTCGATGTGACTTCGTAACCCATTTTCATCAACAACAAATCTGCCGGATAATAGCTTTTGCCATCCTGTATAACAACCTTCGCCTTTGGTACTAACTCGCCGTCAACTAGCACTTTTCGTGCATCCAATAATAAAAACGGATAGCTGTAACGCTGTTCACGCATCGTTTTTTGGAAATACTGTGATTCAAACCCTGTGATTCCTAACAGGAAGTTGTCCAGTTTCTCAGCGGATAATTTATGGCCGATTTCATAATGGACTTTTTGTCGAAATGTTTCATATTGCTCTTCTGTGAGAGATTCTTTCAGACGATTGTACACGCCTTGTTCCGCTTTTGTCCCTACTGCTTGGTCAGCGAGGAGCGACGCTAGCATACTGCTCATAGAAGGCTCATCAGCTAATAGGACGAAGCGTGATTGCACACTCATTCTAGCTACTTGTTTTACTACCTGATTCATATGCTCCGTCTTCTCTACAACAAAACGTTGCGTATATAAAGGCTGATTACGTGGCGATAGAACTACACTTACATGATCACCACCAACTCCTTCAATCATGCTTTCCATTTGATCAATCTGCTCTTTATCTATCCCTTCACCGTAGACTGTTAATTTATTGGATGAATACGCAATCGGAAGCGCTTGTGGCTGCCAATACAATTCATTGACGAAACCGACACCGCGATAAAGACGATACGATATGCGTTCTTTATCCGCTATTCCCACCTGTTCAAGGCCATTCACCCACATGCCGCCAATATTTTGTTCGTCTGTCATATGAAATACTGTGGTTAATGGCTTAGCACCTTTTAATAACACAAAAGGATTTTTAAATAATTTACGCCCTGTTAAAGGCTCTTTCTTCGGTAACTTATACGTGATAGACTGCTGACCACGTTCTCCTTCGTCAAAAGCGATACCGGATTCATTTAATCGGGAACAAGACTCGGATTCCTCCGTCAGACACCCTTGATCAATACTTCCTTTTGGCCAAATAATTTCATATCTGCCCGCAGACAAATTATAAAAGTGATGTCGGATATACAATCCATCCGCCCGATTGATGACTTCAATTTCTTGACGATAATTAGCTAGTTGCGCATTCTCCTCATTTGCATTTGCAAATTGACTATAATGTAAATAGATGAGTCCCCCATTCACTGCCGCCAAAAGAAATAAAATCCTCACTATAGCTTTCAAAGTACAACACCTCATCACATGGTATGATGGATACGAACCATTACTAATTGCTTGAAAGGAAGCGCTTGATTATGATCCAACAACGTTTTATCGAATTAGGGGAAGGTTATAGTGATATTTATGAGTTATTCGAAATAATGTCTACAAACTCCCATAGAATTTTTAAGGCTTATGTGTTCGCATTCGAAGATGGTGAAATTGAAAAAATTTCACTTGCAGTATCCTTAACACCTGCTACAGCAGATAGCAACTTTATGCCTATCTATATTTGTAGGGAAGGTATAAAATTAACAGCGAATAAACCATCCAAACGCTATGATTTGTTTATGGCACATGCGAAATCACTGGACTTACACCCCGTCCGAGTAGAAGTGAAACATTCTTCTCAATTTGCCGAGAATGAATTGTATTATCAGTACATCACCGGCATTTTACGATTGAATCACTTACTGCCACCACTTAAGTAATCAAAAAAATACGATTATAAACCTGTTTTATAATCGTATTCTTTCGCTTTGTCTGGCTTCGCATTTTCATACACTGTGCTAACAAAAGGACGCTCAGAAGGCAATACTTTTTTCACAGCAGATAAACGCTCTAATTTGCTTATCGTTCCTTCTACATCAGCCATATCACAATACAAGACGACATACTTCATTCTTTTAGAAATATAATGAACATGCCCAAATTTGCGCAATGATTTTGCTTGTTTTAAATGATGGAGATAGACAATAATTCCTTGCCGATCAATCATAATTCTCCCCCTCTTTCTTACTCCATACAATACCATATGTTAGAAAAGGCCTGCAACCTTGCATGGCGAATGTTCGTATTATATTATCATACGCTAGAAACGTCATTCTTTGTCGGACGAATATCATACGTCGAGTATTGCGTACCTTTCAATGAATAGGTTACACTAGGTTAGATATTTATATTCACTCCGTACACTGGGTGAAGAAAAGACAATGGGTAAGACCAGCTACTGAGGAGGTTTTTTAAAGTGGGCAGAAAAACAAAAGTTGCGTTAACAGTGGGAGCAGCAAGTGTTGCTGCATGGGCAGCGTCCAAAGTGGTTGTTAAACCAGAACCGCGGACTGAAAAGAAAGCGCTGCAATTTTCTGAAATAGCTGTAGTAGCAGATGTACATATTGCTGAAGACTCTTCCGTTCATTTGCTTTCATCGTATACAAATGTTGCCGATTTAGGTGTGCATGGATTTGCGGTAGATGTACAGCTTACAAAAGATGAAGAAATCCTACTAGTACCGAGCACAGACCTATTATATTCTATTGAAATTGCAGACTACACACTTGCTGAAATAAAAGATGAATATGAGATGGATGCTGAACAATTAGATTCTTCTACTACAGATAGTTCTTCACAAATTATTTCGTTACGAGAACTATTAGTTAAGTTTCCTCAGTTACTTATCATCATTTCTATGAGTGATTCACCTGATACGTATGAAGGTAGCTTGATTCCTTCGAAATTGTGGCGGCTACTAAAAGAGTTGGATGCAGCGGAGCGTGTTGTTGTGACTAGCATATACGACGAACAAATCGATCGGTTTAATTTGTATGCTCAAAACTCAGTTGCACTCGGTGCGGGTAGCGAAGAAATAAAAAAAGCCTATGTTGCATATAGTAGTGCCTTTGGTCATTTATATAAACCAACAGCTGATTTATTTTGTTTACCAGAAAAGTTCGGTGTATTCCCATTCGCTTCGGAAGGATTCGTCAATTTCCTAAAACAATTAAATATTGCCGTGTTTTATGAAGTATCAGAGACGTCTACTATGCAAAAGTTAACTAAGCTAGATATTGACGGGTTTATCACAAGTACACCTGACAAAGTATTAGCTTATTGTAACCAAAACTAAACCCTGCAAAAAAATGCAGGGTTTTTCTTTTGGAGATTTATGCCGAGCAGGAGCAGCTCCCTCCTGAGCCACATCCGCCGCCACATGAACTATTAGTAAACACACCGTCGCCAGCAGGTACCTTCACTGCTTCGGAAACAGATTGCCCAATCATTCTACCGATTTCATCTAACAGCGACTGGACATCGTTTTCCGCTAAACGTAGAGCAGCAACTTCCTCTCGCAAATCTAATGCTCTTTTTTGAAGGCGAATTTCCTTCATAATCACTTTATAATCCGGATGGTAACGTCCAAAACGTTGGACGTCTTCATATTGTTCTTTCATTTTATTAAACGTTATGATCTCTTTCCGTAGATCAGCATCTGAATACACACGGTCGTATGCGTCACGATAGGTTTTCACAACCTCAGAACGCAGCAGCATATCGGAAAGTTCTTCCGCCATATCGATGACACGCATCCATTCATCCGTCATCATCATAACTTGCCGCACCTCCTATCTGTACTATCATACCAAAAAACCTGTCCTTCGCCTATTCATTAAGATTTTTCATCGTGAAGATTTCGATAAATAAATGCCTGCTTTACTTCTTCCATATCACAAAACGGAAGTATGTTTTCACCTATATGTTGAGTCTGCTCATGACCTTTTCCCGCGACTAAAATAATGTCCCCATATTGCGCCTTACGAATCGCGTATTGAATAGCATATTTTCGATTAATTAACACATCAATAGGAGTTGGAAAGCCTGAAGTGCCCGATAAGATGTCCAAGATAATTTGTGCAGGTTCTTCCGAGCGTGGATTATCAGACGTCAAAATAACATGTGTACTATAGTGTGCAGCTACGGCACCCATTTGCGGTCTTTTCTCATGATCACGATCTCCCCCGCATCCGAATACGGTGCATACATTCTTTCCTTCCTCACGTAATGCTTCTAGAACGACTTGTAAAGCATCTGGTGTATGAGCATAATCTACGTAGACATCGATACCATACTGTGAATACTTCTCCATTCTTCCTGTAGGTAAATGTAAGGCAGAGACATGTTGTTGGATTTCGTAGAACGGATAACCGAGTGCCATTAATGCACAACATGCTGCTCTAGCATTCAAGTTATTATGATTTCCCGGTACATGTATCGCTAACTTTCCCTGCTCCCCATTGACATGATCATTACCAAAATACATCGGTGAAACATCCATCTCCTTGCCAATCTCATAGCAAAGCAAATCATCTTCATTCACAATCATCTTTTCGGCTAATAAGAATAACTGTTTTTTCGCATTGATATACTGTTGTTTTCCGCCATGTTCTTCATAATGGTCAATTCCGACGTTCAATAGAATACCAATTGCTATTGGACAATGCGCTAAGCGATTAGCACATAAACCTAATGATGAAGCTTCAAGAATAACATGCGTAACGTGTCGATCTACGCAATCGCGTAATAGTGGATGTAGTTTTTCCGCCGGCATCGTCGTCATAGAGTCTTCTATAGACGCGATGAATTTGCCGTTAATATAGATGCCTGTCGTTCCTATGACAGCTACACGTAAACCAGCAGCACGAAGCATCTGACCTATAAAATGACTGACTGTGGTCTTACCATTCGTTCCAGTAACAGCAATAATCGTTAATTCTTCGCCTGGATTACTAGACAACTTTGCACTTGCATAAGAAATAAATAATGAACTATCCGGTATCACGAGTACTGTGATTTCTTTTGGTATCCTCGAAAGATCTATAGACGTTCGATCCGTAACAATAGTATTTGCCCCTTTTTCGAGCGCTTCTTCAATAAACTGCATACCATCTTGCACTCTACCTTTCCTTGCGACAAATACATATCCTTTCCGGACTCTTGTAGATGATTCAGTCACACCATTGATGGCTTGTCGAATGGATCCTTGCAACACTGTACAGGGCCACTCTTTAATGAGTTCTGATAAAAGCAAGGTATCTCGCCCCTTCCCGAACATTTTATACACCACAGAATATAATGAAATGAAGCATAAAGTATCTTATGAAGGGTGTAAGAAGAATGTCACGAGAAAGTTGGGATTCTATGATTATCCAAAAGTTTGGTGGGATTGCGATGCAGAATCAGCAACAACGGGCGAAGTGCATTCAGCATATAAAGCAAGCTCTGTCGAAATATCGTGCAGTAGTCGTTGTTGTATCTGCAATGGGAAGAGGTCAGGATGCCTATTCGACTGATCAACTGCTTAAAGTTACGGACGCTTTCGCAAGCTCTGGGGAGGCGAGGGATTTAGCTGCCGCATGCGGTGAATTGATTTCATCTGCTGTATTGTCTGCAGAATTAACGAAAGCTGGAATTGACAACACGATTATCTATGGACAAAATACAGGCATTCGTACAACTGGCGATTTTTGTAACGCAACGATTGAGAAAATTAATACTTCTCATTTATTAGAAACGATGAAAAGTCATTCATGCCTAATCGTACCTGGATTTCAAGGAATGAATAAGCAAGGTCAATTTATGACATTAGGAAGAGGCGGCAGTGATTTGACCGCCATCGCTTTAGCCGATGCCCTACAAGCAAGCCATGTTGAATTTTATAAAGATGTACCTGCAGTTATGTCTGCCGATCCTCACAAAACTTCTTTATATAAGCGTTTTGACCGATTAACGTTTGATGAGTTTTTGCCGTTGCTAAATTGCGGTCGACCAATCATACAGAAAAAAGCCGCTATTTACGCAAAAAAAAACACGATACCTCTTCATATACGAGGCATCGCATCTGACGAGGAAGGTACGTGGATCCTTCCTTAGTCTTCTTCAATAATTTCTATCGTCTTATTTTGTGTGATGAAAGATTGCGTGTAGTATTTATTATACACACCAACGCCCATATGCGTAAAGGACGGATTCAATAGAACTTCCCTATGCTTCGGCGAATTTAGCCAACCATGAACCGTTTCAATCGCATCAATATAATTAAATGCTGTATTCTCAGCTGCTTTCGTGTTAGGTATTTCCGCTAGTTTCAGACGCTCTGCAAAAATCTCTATCGACGGTGCTGTATGTGAACTATACTTCTGAAAAATCATCTCTTGGCTATGCTCCCATGATAGCGTAGCCAATTTTTCATCATTTATTACTAAGGGGGCGTTATGCTCTTCCCGTAACTGATTAGTCAACTCAAAAGTCTGTCTTTCCATCGACCGGTCGACTTCAGTTTGAACGGTGGATGACGGCTTCGGAGCTTCAATCATTTCTCCTAAGTAAGCCATATCGTACGGTTGATGTTTCACTAGTGTACTCGGGCTAATAAAACGAACTCCTTCTAACTGTCCTTCCACTTGATCGATATATAACTGAACATATAAGTTCTGATACGGTATAAGCAATCGATTATTAATGTCTTCACTATTTAATGAAAATGTATAAATATTTTCTTTGATAGCCACATCGATTTCTGATTCGATTGGGGTAAAGCGATGAATCTCTTCTACACCTTGATGAATCGTAAACGGCGAGACATCAGCTTGCTTATCTGCTGTATAAATCTGATTCACTTTACCTTTTAGTACTCCTGCCATAAAGCGCGGTTTTTCTGTATACACCCACCATTCATATTGAAAACTTGAAGGCTCGATCCGTGTAGGTTTACCAAATGCCTCCTCCAGCTGTTGTGCTTTTTGACCAACGTAAATAGACATTCCTTCTTCAGGTCTAGGCATTCCTTCTCCACCTATCGATTGACCTTTTTCAGGCACTGCAATAGGTACACCGTGCTGAACCGGTGACTCAAGCGGCTTATTTTCACTTACATTATCATTCATAAAGTAAAATACTCCCATGACAATAGCTAACAGAAGAAGGATCTTCCAACCAACTCTCCACATGTACTCTCCCTCTCCTTTCTTTTTATCCATCAATACCCTCATTACTAGAATCATTCTTTCTATTATTGTACAGAATACGCTCTTTGTAGTCACCTTTATTACACTGCTTACGAAAGCGTTGACACAATGTTGTCATTGCAACTAAATTTGATTTGTTTTATGATATAATAGTATAAGTATTCGTCTGGACGAACATGAAGGGGGATTTACGAATGTATGTTGAAAATACAGGCATTAAAGGCCTTGTAGCAGATCTAAAAGTGATCGAAGAAGTTATGCTTAAGAATAATCTTGGACTTGATGGACAATGGGATTATGAGCGGGTAACTTTTGATAAGAAGTATGTTATCCGTGAAGGTACATATTACTTACGTATTTTTGGTGAATTAGTTGAAGGCGATATTGATGGCAGAAAAGCAACAGTTCGCTTGAAGCAACCTGTACTTGGTAAGTACTACTATCCATTCGGTGTTGAATATGGAGAAGATGAAGACTTCCCGGCTAGCTTAGTTAAAGACTGCGAACTAACTGCTAAAGCAGTATATGACGAGTTAAAGCTATATAGTTTGTAATTCATGTAAGAAAGCCGAAGAACTTATTGTTCTTCGGCTTTCTCCTTCTATTACTCCACTAATTTGGTTATAATAAATGAAGTATCTATGTGGAGGACGATAACTTTTGAAGTTTATTACAAAACGAAATTTATTAATTACTTTAACAATCATCATTTTAGTATTAATTGCATTTTTTATTTTACCAGTTTCAATTCCTATTATTTTAGCATTTTTAACAGCCCTTGCTTTAGATCCTTTAGTAAAATGGGTGCAGAAAAAGTTTAATTGGAAAAGAAAGCTTTCTGTTATTGTGAATTTTATCGTCTTCGTCAGTATAATTCTCTTTCTTTTTTTCTACACAGTTACTACTCTTATCGGTAAAATTGTTCATTTCACAAAAGAAATACCTACTTATTTAAATTCACTATCTAGTGTATGGATCAATACACAGAGTAAAATTTTTCAGTACACAGTAGGTATGCCAGAAGATATTATTACTATGCTTGAGAAAGAATTTAGTGAAATTATAGAATCCATCCGTATTTCATTAATTACTCTTCTTAGTTACGATCGGATTTTAGCTTTAATTTCAGATATACCTAACTTCCTCGTAAGCTTTATCGTGTTTATGATGGCTCTCTTCTTGTTTATGCTTGAACTACCGAACTTAAAATTGATGTTTTATCGTCACCTGACTGAAGTAACAGCACAAAAAGTACACTATATGGTTAGCAAATTAAACAATGTTATTTTAGGTTTTATCAAAGCCCAGTTGTTAGTAAGTTTGATTATTTTGGTCGTTTCATTTATCGGATTACTTTTAATCATTCCTAAATATGCAGTAGTGATGGCTTTGGTCATCTGGATTATCGATGTCATTCCTATTCTAGGTTCCATTATTATTTTAGCGCCTTGGTCGATCTACCAGTACGTTTCGGGTGATTTTGCGATGGGTACAAAACTTGCAATTTTAGCAATTATCCTATTGATCATCCGACGAACAATCGAACCTAAGGTAATGGGCTCTCAAATTGGATTGTCTCCACTACCTACATTAATCGCAATGTTTATCGGATTGAAACTTTTCGGTGTCCTCGGCTTTTTTATCGGCCCTATGCTAGTAATTCTATTCAATACGGCAAGAGAAGCCGAGATTATCAAATTAGATTTCAAAATATAATTTCAAAAGGGTAAATCACAATAATACGTGATTTACCCTTTTTGAATGATGTTAAAAACCCCATATCGCCTTAAAAACGGAAGTGGTTTCTCCGCCTTTGTAAAACACGTAAAGCAATAAATAAACCGCGACACCAGTGATAGCGGTGAAGAACCAGATCACACTCGTAACCGGACCTATTTTCCGATGCCGAACTAAATTATTTTTTAAGCCAGCTACGATTGTGATTACTCCAAATACAGCACCTGTCGTCGCAAGAATGATATGAAAAACTAGAAATACTGTATAATAAATCTTTAAATCATCCGGTCCACCAAATGCGGTGTTTCCTATAAAGACAGTTCTGGAAATATAAATGATAAAGAATAACACTGCAGATCCAGCAGCAGCAATCATCGTTTTTTGATGTGCTATGACTTTTTTTCGCTTGATTAAATACCAACCAATAGCCACTAAAATTGCAGACAATACGATAAATAATGTACTGATTGTCGGTAATAACGGAACTTCCATTACGTTTAACCCCTTTATTATTCATTCACCCGTGCATCGTTAATTTTTGACGCTTGAGTAAATCTTGACGAGTAATTTCATCAGCATTATCCTTCTCATACTGAGACCAGCTTAAGAAAATACGACCAATTATGACTACATAAATAATTTCTTGAATAACTTTCATCAAGATTCCGCCTAATTGTTGATCGTAAAGTGTTGGCATATCCGTAAACAGCTCAGGACCTGATATTCCAAGCCCCGACAGCCCCGCTAGTGTAGAGCTAGGCACACATAAAGCCATCGCTTTCAACCACGCCTCACCACTCGCATACGTTTCGTAAACAGGTACATCTACGAAAATAATTAAAGAACATGCTGGCGTAATCAGTAAGGCACTTAATATGACATAACCAATTTTCTTTAGACCATGAAGCTGCGGTTGGCCTTCCACTGTATTAATTACTGGCCACCATAGGTTAATAGCAGAAATGAAAAGAGTAACTGTGAAGATGCTATGTAGTGATAGGCTCAACTTCACTTGATCTAATATTAACGGGTAGTGATACATTGAAAACATAAGGGTAAATACTAATAAACTGATAATCGGTCTCGTAAAGAGCATAAATACTTTATTGAAAATCTTTTTAGCTAAAAGTTTTTCCCAAATCCAATTAGGTATTCCGACAATTAAAAACGGAGCGACAATTAGTAGCAACATCGCCATCTGAGCCATATGGACAGAGAATAAAATATGTCCCATCAAGTCCATTGGAGAACCTTTCACAATATATAACAAAACCATTGAAGCTAAGAAATAGCTAATCTGACGTTTAGTTACGGGTTCAGACCCTTCAAAACGATCTCTCCATTTGACCGTAATTAGATAATATAGAACAACTCCAAGTAAGATTGCTATTAAGAAATAAGGACTCCATAAAGCCCGAAAACCGAAAATACTTAAAGGCAAAACAATCACTCTCCTTTTGTGATGGTATTACTGCTTCCATGTTTTATGCAAGATTCTCTGCTGCGGCATTTCCTTTTGCTTTTGGAATAGTGAGTCATGGCACAGCAAATACCTAACAATAATCCACTCTTATCTAATTATACGAGCATAATTCCCATAACTCAATGTACGAACTTTGACAATTTCATTTTTAGGCGAAGTGTGATTATTTAGTGAAGCCATTGGGGCTTTTGCTTCAGTAGGAGACGCTTGGCCTATGGGCGTGGCTCACCGCGGGCCCTCCCGAACGCGTCCGCCTGGAACGCAGTGAAACGGTAGCTTTTCACTTCCCACTTCTTTACCCAAACAAAAAAGAGCTTATGGAATTAACCATAAGCTCCTTCTTATTTGCTTACCACCAAACGATTGTTACAAATGCCAGTGGGATCAAGAATCCTAATATCGCACCTGTGAACATGAACATTTGTGGAATGCCGTGTCCTTTTTCATTCATATGCATGAAGTAGTAAAGTTGAAGACCAACTTGTACTGCTGCAAAAAGGAATAATGTTGGAATTACAAAGAACTTTGAGAAACCGACAACATCCGATAGATGAGCTGCTACCATCGAAAATGAAATTAGAGTCAAGAAGATCATCAAAGAAAACATTGCCACTTGAGCACGCATAGCTTCTTTTGCACGGCGTTGCTGCAAAGACTGTTCAACTGGAGACCTTTTAATCACTTGAATTTCTGACATCTTAACCGATCACTCCCATCAAGTAGACTACAGTAAAGATGAATACCCAAACTACGTCAATGAAGTGCCAGTAGAGTGAAAATGTATAATACTTAGTTGCATTATACAAGTTCAGACCGCGCTTGGAGTTACGGAAAATCAGTAATGTTATCCAAACCAGACCGACTGCTACGTGGAATCCGTGTGTACCTACTAATGTGTAGAAAGCGGAACTGAACGCACTATTACTGAACGTAAATCCAAGTTGTACATAGTGAGAGAACTCATAAACTTCTAACATTAAGAATCCAAGTCCTAAAAATGCAGTTAGAGCTAACCATAATTGCATCTTCTTAAAATTGTAACTCTTCAAGTGATACATTGCGTAAACACTTGTCAATGAAGAAGTTAGAAGCAACATCGTCATCACGAAAACCAATGGTAATGTATATAACTCTTGTGTTGAGAAACCAAAGCCACTAGGACCTTTGTTTTTCAGAGCCATATACGTTGCAAATAAAGTAGCGAAGAGAATCGTTTCTCCACCTAGGAAGAGCCAAAAACCAACGAACTTGTTTTTCGCTTCCAGAGTAGCCTTCTCTGGATGAGCAGGCCATGTCTCAGGGGTGAATTTAGTATTCAAATCCATTAGCCACGACCCCCTTTATTCTTTACATCTTGTAGGATTTGCTCTTTAGTTACATAGTAACCAAGATCATCTTTCAATGAACGTGTAGACATACAAACAAATGTAAATGCTAGACCGAAGATTAATACTCCAAGTCCCCATGAAGTTTCTTGCTGGAACATCGCACCAAATCCTGCGATGAATAATCCAAGAGACATTAGCATAGGAATGATTGAACCGTGCGGCATATGAATATCCGTGATTGGCTCAGCTGGTGTAACCATTTCCTTACTACCTTCCATCTTCTCAATCCAAAGTGTATCTAAACCACGAACTAATGGAGTTGCAGGGAAGTTGTAGAATGGTGGTGGAGATGGAATCGCCCACTCAAGTGTACGTCCGTCACCCCATGGATCATTTCCAACACGCTCATTTTTAACAGTTGTAATAATGATATTGATCACCATTACGATAAATCCGATTGCCATTAATAGCGCACCAATTGTACTTACAAAGTTCGCCATATTCCAGCCTTGTCCGTCCATAAATGTCCAAACACGACGTGGCATTCCCCAGAAACCTAACCAGTGTTGAATTAGGAATGTTAAGTGGAAACCGATGAAGAAGAATACAAATGTAATTTTCCCTAAACCTTCATGTAACATCGTACCGAACATTTTTGGCCACCAGTAATGAAGTGCCGCAAAAATAGCTAGTACAACTCCACCAACGATTACGTAGTGGAAGTGAGCTACGATAAAGTATGAATCGTGTAACTGATAGTCAAGTGGTGCAGCACCTTGCATAACTCCAGTAACCCCACCCATAACGAATGAAGGAATGAAACCTAGAGCATACAACATTGGAGTTGTAACTTTAATGCTACCGCCCCAGATCGTGAGCAACCAGTTAAAGATTTTAACACCTGTTGGTACAGCAATCGCCATAGTTGCTACCGCGAAGATTGCGTTCGCTGTTGGTCCAAGACCTACTGTAAACATATGGTGAGCCCAAACCATAAATCCTAGGAAACCGATTAATACTGTAGCGAATACCATCGCTGTATAACCGAAAAGACGCTTCCGTGAGAATGTAGCAAAAACCTCAGAGAAAATACCGAATGCCGGTAAGATCAAGATATATACTTCAGGGTGACCGAAAATCCAGAAAATATGCTCCCAGATAATCGTGTTTCCGCCCATCGTATGGTCAAAGAAGTTACCACTGAACATACGGTCGAACGTCAAGAAAAACAAACCGATTGTCAATGGAGGGAATGCGAAAAGAATCATTGCGGATGCAACAAACGTAGTCCATGTAAACAATGGCATACGCATATATGTCATACCCGGCGCGCGCATGTTGATGATCGTAACAAGGAAGTTAATCCCTGCCATTAACGTACCACCACCAGCGATTTGCAAACCAATTGCATAGAAATCAATGCCATGACCTGGTGAATGAAGTGATAAAGATGCATAAGAAGTCCATCCAGCATCAGGAACTTCACCGAAAAGCCATGAGATGTTTAAGAATAATCCACCAAATACGAACATCCAAAAACCTAATGAGTTAATGAACGGGAATGCTACGTCACGTGCTCCAATTTGAAGCGGTACGATAGCGTTCATAAAACCAAATAGAATCGGCATTGCTGCCAAGAATATCATGGTTGTTCCGTGCATTGTGATTAAATCGTTGAAAAGACCTGCTGTTACGAGATCGTTGTTTGGCACCATCAACTGAAGACGAATGATCATCGCTTCAATACCACCTAGGACGAAGAAGAATAGTCCCCCAAGGAGATACAGAATTCCGATCTTCTTATGGTCGACTGTCGTCAGCCAATCCCAGAGTGTTGCGCCAAAGCCACTTTTTTGAGCAACTGAACTCACTGTGTTACCTCCTATTCGATTTCCGTATGAAAATTATTTTTCAACTTTTAAGCCTAATAAGTATTCAGCCAATGCATCCATTTCAGCATCAGAAATCTGATCTTCACTGAATGAAGGCATCGTGTTGCCTGGTTTATGTTTCTGTGTGTCTCGAATCCAATCTTTTAGGTTCTCTTCATTGTGCTCAAGGAATCCTGCTACGCGGTTACGATCACCGAATGTAGCTAAGTTCGGTCCTTGTGCACCAGTTTCACCTACACCTGAAACTGCGTGACAACCAATACAACTTTGAGCAAATACTTCTTCACCATCAGCATTTGCAACTACAGGATTATCTTGTGTTCCTTGCATAGCAACAACCCACTCGTCGAACTTATCTCTTGGTAAAGTTTTCACTTTAAAGTCCATCAATGCGTGAGAAGGTCCACATAGCTCAGCACATTTTCCGTAGAAAACGCCATCTTTCAATCCTTCAGACTCTTTCTCGAACGTCAGATAAAATTTGTTGACGTTTTCCACGTTCGTATCTAGCTTACCACCAACAGCTGGAATCCAGAATGAATGCTTAACGTCTGCTGCGATTAAGTTGAAATAAACTTTCTCGTCTGTAGGTACAACAAGTTCCTGTGCGGTAACAATTCCTAATTCAGGATACTCGAATTCCCACCAATACAATTTTGCTGTTACATCAATTACAAGGTTCTCAGCGTTTCCTTCATCATCGACTGCTCCCATCGCTTGCACATCACCTAGTTTATAAGTGTAGTAAACCGTTGGAACTGCAAGAATTAGAATTAATACGATTGGAATAAATGTCCACACCAATTCCAATATATGACTTCCTTCTACTTGCTCAGGCATATGATCTTCACCCAATTTGGAACGTCTGAAGCGCACTAGTGCCACTGTGTAGATTGCAACTACTACAATGATGACTAGCAACATGATTCCTGAAGCTAACAGCAGCAAGTTGAACTGGTCTTTAGCGACTTGTCCTGCTGGTTGGAATGTTGAAATTTCTTCTTGTCCACAACCCGCTAAGAACACTGCAAATACCGCTAATAAAGAAAAGAGACGCCACTTTTTGAGTCCTTTAATCATCGCTAACTAATACCTCTCTTTCTAAAAAAATGTTTTTCTACTCTGGAGGACTGCAAGCCTCTCTATGATGAATTCCCGTTTTAAAGAAAGAATTCCGAAATGTTAGATGAATATGGAGAAAATAATCATGGAGACAAACAAGATTGTCATGTAGTTCAGTGAATACACAAACATCGAAGTCGCCCATTTCAAATCTTCTTTAGCTTTAAATCCTTTTAGCGCTAGATAAAGCCATCCGATATTCAACAAAGTTGCAAACACTACAAACCCTGTACCTAGCTGTTGAAGCAAGAAAGGTAGTGGGAATAACAACAATACCCACATAAGCATGGACTTTTTCGTCCGCTCAAATCCTTTTACTACAGGTAGCATCGGGATGTTTGCTGCCCGATACTCCTCTGTTCTACGCATAGCCAACGCATAAAAATGAGGTGGCTGCCATATGAACATGATTAAAAACAATGCCCACGCTCCCATTGGCAGTGTAGGATCAACCGCTGCCCATCCGATAAGCGGTGGAACTGCTCCTGAAAAACTTCCTACTACTGTGTTGCTAACGTGTTGACGTTTTGACCACATGGAATAAAGAACGACATACGCTAAGACGCCGATAATCCCGAGCCAACCTGCAACTGCAGAAGCTGAGAATAAAAGAACTTCTCCTGTTATCAGAAATGTGATAGCTAACGTCAACACAGCAGGCGCTTTAAATCTTCCTGTTACTGTCGGTCTCGACTTCGTTCTCGACATGACTGGATCAATATCACGATCAATCAAGTTGTTTAATGCACCTGAAGCCGCAATGATCAATCCTGTACCCACGATTGCAAATATCAATAGATTGAAGTTATGGAGAAAACTTTTTCCAGTGAATTGAAATGCCAAAAAAAGACCGGTGAACGTAGTGATCAAATTCGAATTGACGATACCTATTTTGATAAGCGCCAAAAAGTCTTTCCATAATGAAATCGTCTCTACTTTTGGATTTGCAACTGTCGAAAGTGTTCGACCGTTTGACATAATAACCCTCCTTTCAAAGTTTTCAACAAAGACCCTAACACCTACTATATCGAAATTCGTCGGTAATTTCTAGACCATTTCTGAATTAATAGCTGTTTCATGCAACCTTTGCGTCTTTGACGTGCATCTTCTATATAGTAATGCATTTCGACTAGGCATTTGTGAAGTTAAAGAGGCTTTTTTATGAACAATTTGTGAAAAGCCTTACACCTTGCTGGTTTCTTACCTTTCAGCATTGTGTTTCTATGTTTTTTTCGCTATCATAAAACTTGCAATGAATGCCTAAAATAAATGGAATATGTATAGTCTCTGAGTAGATCACTTAGTAGCTGTCCCTCAGATTTTCAGGCAAAATAACATGTAAATTGACCGATTCTGTCGGTCATTTCATAGAAGAAGGTGTCTCATAGTTGCGATATAATAGGTTCTTAAAATGGTTTGGCGTCGCGTCCACTATTGGAATGCTTGCCATTTTACTTGGAGGAGCACTCGTTACGAAAACAGACAGCGGAATGGGTTGCGGTAGACATTGGCCAGGATGTAACGGACAATTGATACCTGATGAAATTACCGCTGAAGTACTCATTGAGTTCTCACATCGTCTAGTAACTGGCGGTGTCGGAATTTTCATTGTTGTATTAGCTGTATGGTCGTGGAAATCACTTGGTCATGTACGCGAAACTAAATTTTTATCATTTATGGCTGTGTTCTTTTTACTATTACAAGCATTAATTGGAGCAGCACAGGTTTTATGGGGTCAAGGTGACTTCATTCTAGCACTACATTTCGGGATCTCCCTCATTTCATTTGCGGCCGTATTTTTGCTGACACTATTAGTTTTTGAAGTCGATCAGAAATTCGATTCCGACAAGTTAAGAATTGGCAAGTCACTACGCAATCATACAATCGGCGTTACGATTTATTCGTATGTTGTAATTTATACAGGTGCACTCGTTCGTCACACCAATTCTGGACTAGTCTGTTCCGATTGGCCACTTTGCAGAAATAATGAATTCAGTTTACCACGTAATATGTACGAATGGATTCAAATGGGGCACCGTCTTGCTGCTGCGCTAATTTTAATATGGATCTTGATTATTACAATAAAGGTTATTAAAGAATATAAAGACCAGCGTGTCATTTACTGGGGTTGGATTAGCGCTCTTATATTAGTTCTCGCACAAGCGACAACTGGGATGATTGTCGTTCTAACAAAGTTAAATCTCTATATAGCATTGCTACATTCATTGTTCGTTACACTATTATTTGGGTTATTGACGTACTTAGTACTTCTAGTATCTCGTAGTCGGATAAAATGATTAGTGAGAGCGTACAATCACCAAGAAGAGTGATTGTACGCTCTTTACTATACCAAAACTACCTGAAACAGCTCCCGCCGCTACAACAAGCGACAGGAGCTGTTTTTTAATGCCCTAATTCAACGAGTAAATCACCAGTCGAGATGGAATCTCCAGCATTGACGTAAATTTCTTTCACAACTCCATCAAATGGCGCTTGAATAGTTGTTTCCATTTTCATAGCTTCTGTAATAAGCAAATGTTCTCCACGTTTGACTTTTGCGCCAAGTGACACAGCTACTTGCAATACTGTACCTGGCATCGTAGCCGCTATATGAGATTCATTTGTTGGATCCGCTTTAGGTTTTTTCACATCTTTCGTTTCGATATGAAGGTCTTCAATAACGACTTGACGGGACTGACCATTCAATTCGAAATAGAGTATACGTGTACCATTCGGATTCGGTTCGCCAATAGAAACAAGTTTAACGATTAACGTTTTTCCAACTTCAATCTCAATTTCAATTTCTTCATCCAATCGAAGACCATATAAAAATTGAGGTGTATCGATTACGGATACATCACCGAATTGCTTTTTCGTTTCGATATATTCTTCAAATACTTTCGGATAAAGAACATGAGCTAACACATCATGCATCGTAGCCGTTTTCTCCATCTTAACCGAAAGTTTTTTCAATACTTCTTCAAAATTAACTGGCTCTAAAAGTTCACCCGGACGTACAGTAATTGCTTTACGCCCCTTTAGAATAACATCTTGTAATTCTTTCGGGAAACCGCCATAAGGTTGTCCAATAGATCCTTCAAAAAACTCAATAACTGATTCAGGGAAATCAATTGTTTGCCCTCTAGAAATAACTGAATGTTCATCTAACTCATTTTGAACCATGAATAATGCCATATCTCCTACCACTTTTGAAGAAGGTGTTACTTTGACAATATCTCCAAACAAGAAGTTTACGCGGGAGTACATCTTCTTCACTTCTTCCCAGCGTTCACCAAGACCTACCGCTTTTGCTTGCTGTTGTAAGTTGGAATATTGACCACCTGGCATTTCATGTACATAAATCTCAGAATGCGGACTATTCATTCCACTTTCAAAAGGCTTGTAGTATTTGCGAACGTCTTCCCAATAATGAGAAAGTTTTTCCAACGACTCCGTATTGGCGCGAACATTTCTTTTATTGTCTGCCATCGCATACGCTAGAGAGTTAGCAGAAGGCTGTGACGTCATCCCCGCCATTGAACCAATCGCTGTATCGACAATATCTACTCCTGCTTCAATCGCTTTTGCATACATATAAATACCGTTACCGCTCGTATCATGTGTATGCAAGTGGATAGGCATATCCGTAGTTGCTTTAAGTTCTGAAACTAATCGATAAGCAGCTTCAGGTTTTAGCAAGCCAGCCATATCTTTAATCGCAAGAATATGTGCCCCTACCGCCTCAAGTTCCTTCGCCATCTCTTTATAGTAATTGACCGTATATTTCGCACGGCTGTCATCTAAAATATCACCTGTATAGCAAATCGTTGCTTCAGCAATCTTTCCTGATAAACGGGCTTCGTCAATCGCTACTTCCATCCCTTTGATCCAGTTTAAGCTATCAAAGATTCGGAATACATCAATTCCAGATGCTGCGGATTCTTTAATAAATTCACGAATGACGTTGTCAGGGTAGTTTGTATAGCCAACAGCATTCGCACCTCTAAAGAGCATTTGGAACAATACATTTGGAATCTGCTCACGTAATCTCTCCAAGCGCTCCCAAGGGCTTTCCTTTAAGAAACGGTACGCAACATCAAAAGTCGCCCCACCCCACATTTCAAATGAAAATAAATCAGGAAGTAAATGTGCGCTTTCTGTTGCTATGTTCGTCAATTCTTTCGTTCTCATACGTGTCGCTAATAACGATTGGTGCGCGTCACGGAACGTCGTATCTGTCAATAAGACATCCTCTTGCTTACGTACCCAATCCACTAAACCTTCTGCACCCCGCTCATCCAAAATTTGTTTTGTACCTTTTGGAAGCGTTGCTTTCTTATCAATGTCAGGAATTCGAACCGGATGTAACACTGGACGCGTTGGATCATCTATACCAGGGAATCCGTTAATAGTAACATTTCCAAGATACGATAGAATCTTTGTTCCTCTGTCCTGTTTCTTAGTAAACGTGAATAGTTCAGGTGTCTCATCGATGAAGCTCGTATTATATTCACCGGACAAAAAGTTTTCATGACAGACTACATTTTCAAGGAAGGGAATATTCGTTTTAATTCCACGAATTCTGAATTCTTTCAAATTTCTGTGCATTTTACTTGCAGCATTGCCAAATGTCGTGCCCCATGTCGATACTTTTACTAACAACGAATCATAGTACGGACTAATAATAGATCCTTGGTACGCGTTCCCAGTATCCAAACGAACGCCAAACCCTCCAGCTGAACGATAAACTTGCAACTTCCCAGTATCGGGCATGAAATCATGTAATGGATCTTCTGTCGTTACACGCGACTGAATAGCGTAACCGAATAACGGAATCTTTTGTTGTTCAGGAATGTTCACTTTTTCGGAGTGTATCCCTTCACCTGCTGCGATTAGCACTTGGGATTGAACAATATCAATTCCTGTAATCATTTCTGTAATCGTATGTTCCACTTGAATACGCGGATTGACTTCGATGAAATAAAATTCATTATCAGCCACTAAAAACTCAACTGTTCCAGCATTTCTATACCCTACATTTTTCGCTAACTTAACAGCTGCTTCACAAATAGCCGTTCGTAATTCTTCAGTTAATGATAGTGAAGGTGCAATTTCTACTACTTTCTGATGACGCCGCTGGATTGAACAATCACGCTCATACAAATGGACAATTTCACCATATGTATCACCAAGTATTTGCACTTCTATATGTTTTGGTTTATTAATATATTTTTCTACGTATACTTCGTCTGATCCAAAAGCAGATTTCGCTTCGGATTTTGCACGGTTATACGCTTCTTGCACTTCTTCTGCCGATTCAACGATACGCATTCCGCGTCCGCCACCGCCCAACGAAGCTTTAATAATGATTGGATATTTATGTCGTGCACCAAACGCTGCTACTTCTTCTACTGAAGTTACAGGTCCATCACTTCCGGGGATAACTGGAATGTCTGCTGCCATAGCTTGCTCTCTTGCCTTAACTTTATCACCGAACATTTCAAGATGCTTTGATGTCGGTCCGATAAAGATAATTCCTTCTTCTTCAAGACGAGATGCAAACTCAGCATTTTCAGCCAAAAATCCATAACCTGGGTGAATCGCGTCGACATTTGCTTTCTTAGCAATTTCAATAATTCCTTCGATATCTAAGTAGGCGTCGATTGGTTTCTTTCCCTCTCCTACTAAAAAGGATTGATCAGATTTATATCGGTGCAGAGATCTGCGGTCTTCCGCTGAATAAATACCAACTGTAGCTATGCTTAATTCTGTACACGCTCGAAATACTCGGATCGCAATTTCACCGCGATTTGCGACCAAAACTTTCTTAATTTCTCTTCTCCCCACCAACAACACAATCCTCTCTACTTCATTTTTTCATACTTCACAAACATCGATACATTCATCAGTATGCCAAGCGCAATTGACAAAAAGACGACAGACGTCCCTCCATAACTAATAAATGGCAATGTGACACCTGTTAATGGGATCAACCCTGTAAGTCCCCCTAAGTTTACTAGTGTTTGAATGGCGATCAAACTACCGACACCAGCGGCCAACATACGAGCATGTGCATCTTTCGTTCGTAAAGCAACAATAAACGCCCTAGCGACAATGAAAAATAGCCCTCCTAATACAAGCGTCGTTCCCAATAAACCTGTTTCTTCAGAGATTACAGCCATAATGACATCAGTATGTGGCTCAGGTAAATAACCAAGCTTTTGAATAGAATTTCCAAGCCCGACACCTTTCAAGCCACCTGCACCAATCGCAATATAGCCATTGACTATTTGCAATCCAGACCCTTGAATATATTCAAACGGATCTGTGAATGCTAGGAAGCGCCCAACGCGAGACTCCGTCATGACATCATCCCACTTTATCCATAAAAGGATACTAAGCGCACCTCCCAGTATAGCAAAAAAACCACTAATTTTCAAATAATTCCTTATATTCATACCGCTAGCTGCGATCACAGAAACTGCGACTAGAAATAGTATCATGGTT
Organism: Sporosarcina sp. GW1-11; assembly: GCF_033088395.1. Lineage (NCBI taxonomy): Bacteria > Bacillati > Bacillota > Bacilli > Caryophanales > Caryophanaceae > Sporosarcina > Sporosarcina sp. GW1-11. The sequence goes on from NZ_JAPMIW010000001.1 coordinate 198,000, forward strand.
GCTCCGAAATCCGGTTCCAAAATTACTAAAAATAGTGAAATTGTCAAAATGGAGAATGTTGGAAAAATAGTAGTTTTAATTTCATCCAATGTACCTGCGTAATACTTATTCGCGAATACACCAGAGAAATAGACAATAAATGCAATCTTCGCTACTTCCGTCGGCTGTAGATTTCCTAATCCAAATGGCAGTGAAAGCCAACTTTTCGCACCGACATTGTCACCAAAACCAATAAATTTAACAAGAATTAATAATGTGAACATAACTCCAAGCGTAATATATAAGAACTTTTTATTTCTGTAATGTCGATACGGAATAATGGCCGCTACAAAGAAGGCGGGTATCGCGATAGCTAGACTCTTTATTTGTTTAAGATAAAAGTGAGCGGGATCAAAATTATAAATATTGACTGACCACACCATACTGGCACTGTAAATCATAATTAGACCAAACAAACAAAGTAGCAGATAGACTGCAAATAATGGATAGTCAAAGTTTCGTAGTATTCGGTTTACATAAGTCTTCATTTATTCGTACCTCATCGTCCTAAATAAAAAACTCAAACCGCTAAAGTAGTTTGAGTCTTTCATTTATTTATTTGTATACAATTCATGCAAGATATTTAACTCTTTTTCCAGCATTGAGAGAATTTCACGGCCTTTTTCTTGCTCTACTAGACCGACTTTCACAGCAAAATCAATTTCACGGGATAAGCCGTACATTTGCGTATCAAGCACTTCCTCATATAGTGGACATTGCGGCATAGTCAAATTATCCATTTGCACCTTTATTAACTTGGCAATTTTCTCTGCGTCTATGTGCAGTTGTTTCATTGCTTTTTCTTTGTACGTATCTTGAACTTCTATATCCATGGAGACGCCCCCATTATTCATTATTTCCGCAAGTTGTTAATGTCTAAATTGTATCTTTTGCAATTAAAAATTGCAAGTAATACCCGAGATATTCTTATAAAGTCGATTGAAATCCTTTTCACTTGTCAAATGAAACGTTATACTAAAAATAGTGACTACTGAAATTGAGGGGGAAGTATTTTGGAACTGATTATACCTATTACAGGAAACGTAAAACATGCGATCACTTTAGATCCAACGGTTTGGATTTTTGACGATCGCCGCATAGACTTGGATCTATTCTTCTCTAAAGAATTTGTCGAAATAGACGCGATGGAAGAATACAAAGAAAAGATGGGTAAACATTGGTCAAGGGAAATCATGGAAGGCGCTACATACCCTCCAACTATAAAGAGCGAGAAAAGATATGAAAAAGATAAAATGCTGACTGGTAGCTTTGCAATCGTTTTACAGCCTTTTATACGCAACGCTGTACCGTCAGCTAATGCTAAAACATTCACAATCATCACAAAAGATGATGAAAAATACACGTATCCACTTGCGGAAGCGGAAAACATTCTCTTTAAATTCAGTCATGAAGGCAAGCCTTTACGTGAAGATGGGCCTGTCCACGTACTATTTAAAGATGGTTCGAATCAACATTCACCGATCCGTCATGTTCAAGCCATTCAAGTGGACTGAAGGAGATGAGCGCATGCGCGTTAAATGCGTACTATGCGATGAGATTAATCAATTAGAAGATGGGGATCCACTTGCTAAAAAACTGCGTAATCGGCCGATACATACCTATATGTGCCCTACGTGCAAAGAGCGAATTCGTAGGTTGACCGATGAACGAGTAGCGACAGGAAACTTCATCTTTTATAGAAGTTCACACCTAACAGAAAAAGATTTTTAATAAAAAAACGACTCCGTTGTCATTGGACAACGGAATCGTTTTTTTGTTCATTCATACGACGAACACGATAAATGATTAGAATGGCAGCAGCCACAATCAAGCCTTCCACAATCGGAAGGAAGAAAGCCAAGAAAGTCAGTATCAAACATCCTATAAACAAAAATGTATAAATAATGACATTTCGCCAAAGGCCGATCTTTCTCGCAAAGCCTAGTTTATACACAATAGCAGACATGATGAAAACGAGTGCGAACAGAATATAGCCGGCCATCGAGAAATCCGGCGCAAGTTCATAGATCATGCGCGCAATTCCCGACATCCGATTGTAGACCATTTCTGAATCCTCTACTCTCATTCCATACATTCCCTTCTACTTTTATTATTCGCCAAGTTTTTTCTTTTTATTTACACGTTCACGTTCATTCTTGTCGAGAATTTTCTTACGTAAACGAATCGTTTGTGGTGTAACTTCACAGTATTCATCGTCTCCAATGTACTGAAGTGCTTCTTCAAGAGATAAAATACGTGGTTTTTTAGTAGTAACTGTTTGGTCTTTCGTAGCAGAACGAACGTTAGTCGCATGCTTAACCTTAGTCAAGTTAATTGTTAAATCGCTATCACGGTTACTTTCCCCTACTACCATACCCGCATAGATCTCAGCGCCAGTTTCAACGAACATCGTACCACGATCTTCAAGTTGCATTACACCGTAACCAGTTACTGTTCCGTTTTCCATAGAAACAAGAACTCCATGTCTTCTGCCACCAATTTTACCTGTAGTGATTGGTTTATACGCGTCGAATGTATGGTTTAAAATGCCGTAACCACGAGTCAATGTAAGAAACTCAGTAGTATAACCGATTAACCCACGAGCTGGCACTAAGAAAATTAGACGAACTTGTCCATTTCCGTTATTAATCATATCCAGCATTTCGCCTTTACGCTCACCGATTGACTCTATGATTGAACCTGTGTGCTCTTCAGGCACATCGATTTGTACACGTTCATAAGGCTCGCAACGTTTGCCATCAATTTCACGAATGATAACTTGAGGCTTAGACACTTGCAACTCGTATCCTTCACGACGCATATTTTCAATTAAGATAGACAAGTGAAGCTCTCCACGACCTGAAACAATCCACTCATCGGGTGAGTCCGTTGGCTCTACACGAAGGGAAACATCTGTTTCTAACTGTTGATCCAAACGTTCTTGGATTTTACGTGCAGTGACCCATTTACCTTCACGTCCAGCAAATGGACTGTTGTTTACTAGGAAACGCATTTGTAATGTAGGCTCATCGATATGAAGTTCTGGAAGTGCTTCTTGATGATTAGTCGGACAAACTGTCTCACCGACATCAATATCACCCATTCCGGAAACTGCTACGAGGTCGCCCGCATATGCTTCTTCAACTTCTACTCTCTTCAGTCCAAGGAAGCCATACAATTTCGTTACACGTAAATTCTTAACAGAACCATCACGCTTCAATACTGCAACTTGTTCGCCGACTTTCATCGTTCCACGGAAAATACGTCCGATACCGATACGTCCCACGTAATCATTGTAGTCTAAAAGTGACACTTGGAACTGCAACGGTTCCTCACGATTATCAATTGGTGCTGGAATATGTTCTATAATCGCATCGTAAAGAACACGCAACGTATCTTCTTGTGTTGCTGGATCTGGAGAAAGACTTGCAGTACCATTAAATCCTGAAGCATATACAACAGGGAACTCTAACTGCTCATCGTTTGCGTCCAACTCGATGAATAACTCTAATACTTCGTCAACTACTTCTTCCGGTCTAGCAAAGTCACGGTCAATTTTGTTCACTACAACGATTGGCTTTAAGTTTGTTTCTAAAGCTTTCTTCAAAACAAAACGTGTTTGTGGCATACACCCTTCGAATGAATCGACAACTAATACAACGCCGTCTACCATACGTAAGATTCTTTCTACCTCGCCACCGAAGTCAGCGTGTCCAGGTGTGTCTAAAATATTAATCTTAGTGTCATTATATTCAACAGCTGTGTTTTTAGCTAAAATCGTAATTCCGCGTTCACGCTCTAGTTCGTTTGAGTCCATTGCACGTTCTTCTACATGCTCGTTTGATCGGAAAATGCCCGATTGTTTAAGTAATTGGTCGACTAATGTCGTTTTACCATGGTCTACGTGGGCAATAATTGCAATATTTCTAAGATCTGTACGTTCGTTTGTCATTTTTTCACTCCGTTTATCTTTTTTCAGATGTTCAACTGTGTTATTATAGCACAAGATAGTTCATTTCAATAATATTTAAATTTATATGGAGGGATTTTTTTGAAAGACATTAAGTGGATTTTCGTTCTGTATTCACTTGCAGCTGTTATTTCTATGTCTGCAATCGGCGTTGGAATAGGCATGCGTAGCCTTTTCGTCGTTGTACTTGCCATTGTCGCTCTGATCTTAATAATGGGTAACGGATTTAAAACTAAAGCACGTATGCGTCGTGAAGGTACGCTATAAAGATAGCAAAGGGACTGTACATTAAACCTATTTGGTTTAACAAACAGCCCCTTTTTTTATTTTAGTCGGATATATTTTGATAAAATCTCCTCATGTAAACCTGGACGCGTCACGATAAATGTGTCCATTCCAAGTAAATGGGGCGTTTCTCCACTCAAATTCGTAGCAACCGCACCTACTTCTTGAGCAATAACAATTCCCCCTGCTATATCCCAAGGTGCTAGGCGCATGGAAATATACGCATCAATTCGACCTGAAGAAACATATGCTAACTCAATTGCCGCTGACCCATAGGACCGCGTTCCTCTGCAACGAGTCACGAGTTCAATAATCTTTTCATTTTCTACTTTGCGATTAGGCGCAACCCAAGCTGCGTTAATACCGATGATTGCCTCTTCAAGTGGTGTTATTTCAAGCTGTGGTAATCGCTCATCATTGAAATAAGCGCCCTCACCCGTTGCTGCATGGTATAAATCATCCCGCATAACATCATATATGTAGCCCAGCATCCCCACGCCGTCTACATAAATCCCCAATGAAATTGCGAAGTTTCTTCTTTGATGGATAAAGTTCATCGTTCCATCGATTGGATCTAAAAACCAGACAACTCCATCCAACGAAGAAATTTTATCTCCGAATCCCTCTTCCGAAACGATTTTATGTTCCGGAAAATCATTTTTTACTCTTTCAATAAAAAATCTTTCTACTTCTTTGTCAATATTGGTAACCAAGTCATTAGCATCAGCTTTTGAATCGATGTCTATTTTATTAAAAAAAGACACGCGAATCTTGTGCCCTGCTTCTTTGATTAATGATTTTGCATATCCATCATGCCACCTCTTCCCATTCCGACTAGTGTTAGTATAACATACAGTCTATAGAACAGAAGAGATAACGGTTACAGCTAGTTAAGCAAAAAGGCATCCCGTCACATTTCCTTCAATTCTGAAGTAGATGGGGATGCCTTTTTATTGCGTACAACTTACATTGAGAAAACATTTAGAGTCTCCATTTCGTTATGAATTTCAGCAAGACGTAGTTTACTTTTTTCGGCTTGTTTTTGATCTTGTTCCTGAATCGCATCAAATAGAGTAGCTAATTCATAATCAAGCTCCAATTGCAACGTTCTAATATATTCTCTCTCAACATCCTCTTTACGAATGAAATGAACTACTTGTTTCATAATAAGCACCCCTTTTTAGTCATTTTTTCTCTTCTAACCACCTTATTATTATAAGTATGTCAAATTTTTAACTTTATACTGGTTAGAAGCCTTCTTATTTTAAATTATTCCCCGTTTATTGATAAGATAAACGTAGCAAAGATAAACTGGAGGAGATTTTTATTGACTCAGACATTTTGGACGACGAAAGATTTTGAAGTTTTTACAATAGATGGTCTTGATTCGCGCATGACAGCATTACAGGAAATTATCCAGCCAAAGTTCAGAGCATTAGGAGATCATTTCTCACACCACCTTTCAGTACATGGTAAAGGAGAGTTTTTCCCGCATGTCGCAAAACATGCAAGACGGACAGTGAATCCACCAAAAGACAGCTGGGTGGCATTCGCTCCCGCTAAGAGAGGTTATAAAGCGTTGCCTCACTTTCAGATTGGCTTATGGGGCACACATTTATTCATCGTTCTTGCAATTATTTATGAAAATCCAGATAAAGTTGGAATCGCTGAACGTTTAGAAAAAAACAGGAAGGTCCTAACATCTTTACCAAAGGACTTTATTGTTTCTGGTGACCATATGAAACCAAATGCGGATCTCCTTAGCGAAGTAGGAACAGAAGGTTTAGAGAAAGTGTTAGAACGTCTACAAACCGTGAAAAAGGCGGAATTCCTAGTAGGTAGACATGTCTCAAGCGAGCAAGCAATAAAAATGGATGAACAAGAGTTTTATAACATAGTCGAAGACACATTCAATCATCTTTTACCTGTTTACGATGTGGTGATTAATTCATTTGTTTGATATGTCGAGATGTAAATGTGGCTAGAATAATATTAAAAAACCGAGTGAATGCCAAGTTATGCGAATCTCGGCTTCACGCGGTTTTTATTATTCTTTAAAGTTACACAAGATTTTCCACTTGTGCACTAGCCTTATTTTATCTTTATTTGAACTCCCGCAGCACTTTCTTTTGCTAGTTTTACGACACGAAACGCGACGTATTGGCTGCTTTCTTCAAACTCTTTACATAACGTCTTTTCCTCAGCCATAGATGGCACGACTTGTTTAAACGCACGATAATGCTTCATGAACTCTTCTCGTTCGACAGAGGACTCATATGCTTGCTCTACCTTTGTAAAAAAGTCGATTACTGCGATAACCTCCTCGGTGGACCAATCTGCACGCAAAGGATATTGATAACCAGACATATTCTTCCCTCCTTATTTCACATTCCATTTTACTCTAATATTTTCTGCTTCGTTTTTCATTCTCGCAAATAATTCTGCTACACTCGGAACATCATCTATCATTCCAGCTACTTGACCACCCCAACCGAAACCTTCACCCTGTAGACCTTCGTGGATGAATTTACGGTTGGCATCCCCACTGATATAGGATTTCAACCCTTCATAATCCACACCTTTTGCTTCTTTCTCTAAGATCTGAGCTGTCCATTCATTCGTAAGTGCTCGTGCAGGTGCTCCTATTGTTCTTTTAATAACTGTCGTATCTTGCTCACTACTCTCTAGTAATGTTTGAATATACGCCGGGGAAGCATCTACACATTCTTTCGTGGCGATAAAACGTGTACCCATCTCTATCCCTTCTGCACCTAGCGCATGTGCAGCCATCCAGCCACGTCCATCACCTATTCCACCAGAACCAATGACTGGAATACTGACAGAGTCTACTATGCGCGGAATCAATACCATCGTTCCGATATCATCGCGACCTAAATGTCCTCCGCCTTCTTGGCCGACCGCAATCACTGCATCGGCACCAATCTCTTCTGCTTTTTGCGCTTGTCTTGTAGCCGCTACAAGTACTAACTTCTTGACGTCAGTCCCTTTTAGCATGTCAAATAGAGGGGTTGGATTTCCTCCCGTAACAGAAATAATCTTCACATTTTCTTCCAAAGCAGCATCCACCATCGCTTCAAACGATCGGCCATGGTTTCCAATAGCAAAATTGACACCAAACGGCTTAGATGTTTTCTCTCGCACTTTGTGAATTTCCCGCTTTAACGCATCTGGCGAAGATAAACTCATTGCAGTAATTTGACCAAGTCCACCCGCTTCTGAAACAGCAGCGGCTAAATCAGCGTATGCCAAATAAGCTAACCCACCTTGCACAATCGGATAATCAATTCCAAACAACTCTGTCACTCTCGTTTTCCAATTCATAATCCCACCCCTTGTCATAATGTAAAAACAACCCATGAGAAAAGAATTCCCATGGGTTGTTTTCTAGCTGTATTATTTCGTCATCATGTGAATCGGCTTACCAAGAGCAACTTCTGCTGCTTCCATGGAAATTTCACCGAGTGTCGGATGCGCATGGATTGTCATAGAAACATCTTCAAGCGTCATGCCTGCTTCGATAGCTAATCCCAATTCAGCGATCATATCAGAAGCATTTTCTCCAACGATTTGAGCTCCTAGAAGCAAACCATCTTCTTTACGCGCAACAAGCTTCACAAAGCCTTCTGTTGCGTCCAATGAAATTGCACGGCCATTCGCAGCAAACGGGAATTTACCAGTTACTACTTCATAGCCTTCGTCTTTCGCTTGTTGTTCGTTCAAGCCGACTGTTGCAAGTTCTGGATCTGTAAAGCAGACTGCCGGAATTGCTAAGTAATCTACTTCAGACTTTTCACCTGCAATAGCTTCAGCTGCAACTTTAGCTTCGTATGATGCTTTATGCGCAAGCTGCGGTCCCGCCACGATATCACCGATTGCATATACATTCGGTAAGTTCGTACGGCATTGCTTATCTACTTCAATCAAACCGCGATCAGTCATGTTCAAACCAAGACCTTCTAAACCAATTTCATCTGTGTTTGGACGACGACCCACTGTTACCAATACATAATCAGCTTCTACTTTTACTTCTTCACCTTTAGCTTCATATGTAACAATAACACCGTCTTTTGTTTCTTCAACACCTTTTGCAGATGCTTTTACTACGACTTCAACGCCTTTTTTCTTCAGGCCTTTTTTCACAATTTGTGTCATTTGTTTTTCGAAACCTGCAAGGATATCATCTGCACCTTCAATAATCGTTACTTCTGATCCTAGGTTTGCATAAGCCGAACCTAGTTCCGTTCCGATATATCCGCCACCGACAACAACAAGCTTCTTAGGCAATTCTTTCAAGTTCAACGCACCTGTTGAATTAATCACGCGGTCAGTGAATTTGAACGTTGGAATTTCAACTGGACGTGCACCAGTTGCAATGATGACGTTATTGAATTTATACGTTTGTGCTGATTTCTCAGTCATTACTCGTACTGTATTCGCATCAACGAAGTATGCTTCACCCATAACAGTTTCTACTTTATTGCCTTTTAACAGACCTTCAACGCCACCTGTTAATTTAGATACTACACCATTTTTAAATTTCTGAGCTTTAGCAAAGTCTAGTTTTACAGATTCAGCTGTAATTCCCATAGAATCAGAATTTTGTGCTGCTACAAAGCGGTGTCCAACAGAAATCATTGCTTTAGATGGGATACATCCAACGTTTAAACAAACGCCACCGATTGTCTCTTTTTCTACTAGTGTTACTTTTTGTCCAAGTTGTGCCGCACGAATTGCTGCAACATACCCTCCTGGGCCTGAACCTACTACGAGTGTATCAACTTCGATTGGAAAATCTCCTACTACCATGTGCTTTACGCCTCCATTAATAAAAGTGATGGGTTCCCTAGTAATTCCTTTAGATAGTTTAACGCTAATTGTCCCGTTACGCCATCAATTACTCGGTGATCGAACACTAATGACAATGCTAACATAGGTGCCACTATAATTTCACCATTTTTCACTACAGGTTTCTCAGAAATTCTTCCGACACCTAAAATAGCTACTTCAGGATGATTGATAATCGGTGTAAACCATTGGCCGCCTGCTGAACCAATATTCGTAATTGTACATGATCCGCCTTTCATCTCAGAAGCTTGTATCTTACCAGAACGTGCTTTTTCTGCAAGTTCATTCACTTCCGCAGAAATAGCAAACACTGATTTACGGTCTGCATTTTTAACTACCGGTACCATTAGACCACGATCCGTATCTGCAGCGATTCCAATATTATAATAATGTTTCTGAATTAATTCTTCAGTTGCATCATCCAGTGATGTATTAAGTTGTGGGAATTCACGCAATGTAGCGACTAATGCTTTCACTACATACGGTAAATACGTAAGTTTAATATCTTTCTTCGCTGCAATCTCTTTGAATTCTTTACGATGAGCAACAAGCGCTGTGACATCCACTTCGTCAAGCAACGTAACATGAGCTGCTGTGTGCTTAGAATTCGACATAGCTTTAGAAATTGCTTTACGCATAGGAGACATTTTTTCGCGCGTTTCCGGGAACTCACCTTCAAAGACTGGTTGTTGTTTTTCCGCAACCGCCACTGACTCAACTTGAGCATCCTGCACAGTATCAACAACTTCAGCACTAGCTTGTTGTTGACCACCCGATTTGAAGGAGTCCACATCTTCTTTTAACACGCGACCATTTTTTCCACTACCTACAACTTCTGCAATCACTACATCTTGCTCTCTCGCATATTTGCGAACAGACGGCATGGCAATTACACGGCGGTTTTCATCTGGAGTTCCAGATATCTTTGGTTGTTGCGTTTGTTCAGGTTGATCTTCAGCAGGTTTCTTAGCTTCTGTTCCACCAAGCGCCTTCTCTACTTGCTCATGAGATTTTTCGGCACTAGCTTGTTCAGATGCCGTATCATCCTCGTGGTGATCAGGAATACCATGATCCGGTGCATCAAAACGCACTAACTTATCACCTACAACAGCTACTGTACCTTCTGTAACGTAGATTTCTTCTACAGTACCGGAAACTGGCGATGGAATTTCTACTACAGCTTTATCATTTTGCACTTCTAGTAATGTATCATCTTCCTGGATAGTATCGCCCGGTTTTACGAACCACTTAACGATTTCTCCTTCATGTATACCTTCTCCAATGTCTGGTAAACGAAATTCATAGGTCACATAATTCACCCTTTCTGGATTGTCTAACAATTAAAATGTTAGTACTTCTTTTGCTTTATCAACAATGTCTTTTGCATTTGGAAGCCAAGTGTTTTCACCCGCTGCGAATGGATAGACAGTATCTGGTGCTGTAACACGCATAACAGGTGCTTCTAGACTTAAAATCGCACGTTCTGAAATTTCCGCTACAACATTCGCAGCAATACCCGCTTGACGTTGCGCTTCTTGAACAACAATTACTCGATTCGTTTTTTCAACTGATTGAATAATCGTTTCAATATCAAGAGGTTGAATCGTACGTAAGTCTACAACTTCTGCAGAATAACCTTCTTTCTCTAATGTTTCTGCAGCTTTTAGACTCTCCTGAACCATCGCACCGTATGCAATGATCGTCAAATCCGTACCTTCACGTTTCACATCAGCTTTGCCTAATGGAATAGTATAGGCTTCTTCTGGAACTTCTTGTCTAAATGAACGATATAACTTCATATGCTCTAAGAAAATTACTGGATTCTCATCTTTAATCGCTGAGATCAATAGACCTTTAGCATCATAAGGAGTCGATGGAATAACTACTGTTAAACCTGGCTGGGCTGCTACCAGTCCTTCTAAGCTGTCCGCGTGCATTTCTGGAGTTGCTACGCCACCACCAAACGGTGCTCGAATCGTAATCGGCGCATTGTAACGGCCACCTGTTCTAAAGCTCATACGTGCCATTTGGCCACTTACAGAATCCATTACTTCGAATAAAAAACCGAAGAATTGAATTTCCATAACCGGACGGAAACCAGTTAGCGCAAGACCAATTGCAAGTCCGCCAATACCTGACTCTGCAAGAGGTGTATCAAACACGCGCTCTTCTCCAAATTCTTTATGAAGGCCTTCCGTCGCACGGAAGACACCTCCATTTGCGCCTACGTCTTCACCAAATAACAATACATTTTCATCTGCTTTCAGTTCCGTACGAAGCGCTTCTGTAATCGCTTGAATCATTGTCAATTGTGCCATGGGTCAGTTCGACTCCTTTCCTACATACGCATCTAATTGTTCTTGTAAATTAAACGGCATATCGCCTTTATACATAATTCTCATAAAATCTGTTGCTTTTTGTTTAGGTACAGCGTCCGCTTTTTTGATAGCTACTTTAATTTCTTCTTTTGCACGTTCTACTACTTGTTCTTCCTGCTCTTTAGACCAAATTCCTTTTCCTTCTAGGTACGTTCTGAAGCGAACGATTGGATCACGCTTCTCCCATTCACCATCGATTTCCGAAGTACGGTAACGAGTCGGGTCATCTCCAGCCATCGTATGTGGTCCGTAACGGTAACACATTGTTTCGATAAGCGTCGGTCCATCTCCGTTGATCGCGCGCTCTCTTGCATCACGAGTCGCCACATATACTGCCAACGGATCCATTCCGTCTACAAGCACACTTGGCACTCCAGCTGCTACACCCTTTTGCGCCAACGTTTTCGCTGCTGACTGTACATCACGATGTGTTGAGATTGCATACTGGTTGTTTTGGATAATGAAAATCGCAGGTACTTTAAATGACCCTGCAAAGTTTAAACCTTCATAGAAATCACCTTGTGACGTACCACCGTCACCTGTATATGTGATGACTACTGATTTCTGCCCTTTTTTCTTAAACCCAAGCGCTACACCAGCCGCTTGAATGTATTGAGCACCAATGATGATTTGTGGCGGGAAGATATTTAGTCCTTCCGGAAGGACACTTCCTTCGTAATGACCTCTCGACCATAGGAACGCCATTTCTAACGGCCAACCATGAAATAGCAATTGTGGTACATCACGATAGCCTGGAAGAATAAAATCATCTTTCTCAAGAACGTAGTGAGATGCGAGCTGTGACGCTTCTTGACCAGCTGTCGGTGCATAGAAGCCAAGTCTACCTTGTCTATTTAAAGAAATAGAGCGTTGATCTAAAATTCGTGTGTAGACCATGCGATTCATTAACTCCACTAACTCTTCATCAGAAAGCTTAGGATCTAGATCTTTATTTACGATCTTTCCTTCTTCGTTTAAGATTTGAACCATTTCGAATTGACTTTCAATAAGTTGAAGCGCTTTCACAGGGTCGTATTGGTTTCCTTTTTTAGCTACCATATGTCAATCTCTCCTTCATATCTGTATTATATTTTTTTCGAACAAAATGAATACAACTGATTATATTTTTTAGTATACTCAAAACTGAGCGGTTGGTCAACCATTGTCTTTAAAGAGTTTTCCACTAACAACTAGTTTTATAAAATAATTCTGTACTAATACAATAATCATTGTGTATTGGTACAGTATAAGTATTTTCATTGTTCTCATACATTGTAATTAAGCAGAAACACGGTTCAACAAAATCATCCCGCAATTTCCTCTTCCTATTTCTCTCTTTCCTTATTTTATCTTTTCTAAACTTGCGAATACACGTGACTTTAATCGATTAACCTCTGTTGTTGCTTCGTTAAACTCATGGAGGTCTCTTTCAACAACCGAAGTTAATCGATTCACTTCATTTACTTGATCATCTAGCACTCTCAAACGAATTGTACGATCTTCTAACTCTGTATATAATATAATTTGCTCATTTATTAGCTCCTTATAATCAGACACAAATCGATCATGTGCATCATAACGATCAAGTAAGGCATTTTGTACCTTTTCCACTTTTTCTATATATTCTCCATCAACCCCACCCATAAGCTCCTGGAAGTATTTTAGTTCCATTCTTGCATCACGTAACGCCTGCTGTTCTTTATCAATAATGACCATTCGCTCATTTGCAGATTTCTTAAGTGCAGTCACTAACTTTCTTACTTCGGTATATTGTTGTTGCGTTAACTCCATCGTATCACTAAATAATTGTTGTTCTTTTTGTTCGCGCTGATTCAACTTCCTAACATAACTTGTCCCGAGCTTCTCTTTTTCATTCACGTTAGCTAAAAGATGTGCGAGTCGTCGTTCTAACGAAGAGTCTTTTGAGCAAGCAGTTAATAGAATAAATATCGATAATACTAAAAAGGTTTTCTTCATCGTGAACCTCCTATTGACTAACATACATTTCTCTTTCACCACATTCCCTATTCGTTTATACTATATAGGATAAGTTAAATGGACTAACTGTATACATGCCACACTAAACAACAGGCAGTACAACTATGTTTTAATTTGAAATAGAATAGTCACAATCATATTCGAGGGGAAGAGTAAAAATGATTTTAATGAAAGATATTATTCGCGAAGGCCACCCAACATTGCGCAAAAAAGCAAAGGAAATGAGCTTTCCACTCAGTACGGAAGATCGTCAATTATGTGATGACTTACTAGAATATATAGTGAACAGTCAAGATGATAAACTAAGTGAGAAATACGGTTTACGCTCCGGCATCGGCCTGGCGGCTCCCCAAGTTAATGTTTCGAAAAGAGTATTCGCGTTGCACATACCAGACGATGATAAGCCTTTTGAAAAGTTCATCGCAATCAACCCGAAAATCGTCAGCCATTCTGTTGAAAAGACGTATATTTCAACTGGGGAAGGTTGCTTGTCAGTTGACCGAGAAGTTCCCGGATATGTACCGCGCTACGCACGAATTTCTATTAAAGCATTCGATACAGAAGGCAATGAAATGAAAATGCGCTTAAAAGGTTTGCCAGCCATTGCATTCCAACACGAGTTAGATCACTTGAACGGTATTATGTTTTATGATCATATCGATGAAAGTGATCCATATAACGACATTCCTGGTGCGCTACCATTCGACAGAGAGTAAAGCAATTAGACTTGACAGTTGGAGATTAATATGATACAGTCTTTTCAAGGAGTGATGACGCCATGTATAAACGTCTGAAACGCAAACTGCTTAGACGACTCAATGGCCTGCTCGGTAAAAAGACAATTGCCTAGACTTTTATGCCTGCCAAGAAATTGGTGGGCTTTTCTTTATTTTAAAGAAATTGCATGCTATTATGGAGAATATGTTTACTAACGAACGTATCGAACGTAAAAAAGGAGAGTTCATAATGATCTATAAAGTTTATTACCACGAAAACGTACATCAAGTTCCAGTCCGCGAGAACACACTTAGCTTGTATGTAGAAGCTGAAACAGAAAAGGCAGTTCGTGATCAGTTGCACGACCGCCCGATCATGATTGAATATATTCAGAAGCTGGAAGGCGAGCATTTAGAGTACGAACAAGCTTCTCCGCATTTCCAGGTTGAGCAGGTTTAATCAATGAAATCTATTAAGAATAACGAAACAGCCGTTTTTGCCCTAGGCGGACTAGGTGAAATCGGTAAAAATACGTATTGTGTACAGTTCCAAGATGAAATCATCATTATCGATGCTGGAATTAAGTTTCCAGAAGATGATCTATTAGGTATTGATTATGTCATTCCTGACTACACATATCTTGAACGCAATATCGACAAAATCAAAGGACTTTTCATTACACATGGTCATGAAGATCATATTGGCGGGATTCCATATTTATTACGCAAAGTAAATATTCCTGTCTACGGTGGCAAATTGGCGATCGGTTTACTTCGTAATAAGTTAGAAGAGCACGGTTTATTACGCACAACGAAACTTCATGAGATTGAAGAAGATGATTACATTAAATTCCGTAAAACAGCGGTATCATTCTTCAGAACAACTCACAGTATTCCTGATGCGTATGGTGTAGTCGTTAAAACTCCATCAGGTAATATCGTGCATACGGGAGATTTCAAATTCGACTTCACCCCTGTCGGTGAACCAGCTAACTTGCATAAGATGGCGAAAATCGGTAGCGAAGGCGTCTTATGTCTATTATCAGATAGTACGAATGCTGAAGTACCAAACTTTACAATGTCTGAAAGAAAAGTCGGCGAAAGCTTGAATGACATTTTCCGCACGGTTGATGGTCGAATTATTTTCGCTACATTCGCTTCAAATATACACCGTTTACAACAAGTAATCGAAGCAGCACAAAACTTTGACCGAAAGATCGCTATCTTCGGACGCAGTATGGATAATGCAATTACGATTGGACGAGAACTCGGTTATATCGATGCACCAAAAGAATTATTCGTTGATTCCCAATCATTAAATCGTCTACCTGCAAACAAAGTAATGATTTTATGTACAGGTAGTCAGGGCGAACCAATGGCTGCATTGTCACGTATCGCAAACGGTACGCACAGACAAGTTCAAATTCAACCAGGCGACACAGTCATCTTCTCGTCTTCTCCAATTCCAGGTAATACATTAAGCGTCAATAAAACAATCAACTCCTTATTCCGAGCTGGTGCGGAAGTTATTCATGGTCCATTGAATAATATCCATACATCAGGTCACGGCTCACAAGAAGAGCAAAAACTAATGCTTCGTCTGATCAAACCGAAGTACTTTATGCCTATCCACGGTGAATACCGTATGATGGACATGCACTCACAACTAGCTGTAGACTGCGATGTAGAGCGCGAGAACATCTTTATTATGTCTAACGGTGACGTACTGGCACTAACTGACGATACAGCTAGACTAGCCGGCAGAGTGCCTTCTGGGGATGTTTATATCGATGGTAGCGGTATTGGTGATATCGGTAACGTAGTTTTACGTGATCGCCGAATTTTATCTGAAGACGGTTTAGTAATTGTAGTTGCGACAATTGACACTAAAAAGAATCGCTTAGTTTCAGGTCCAGACTTAATATCACGAGGATTCGTTTATATGCGCGAATCTGGCGCAATGATCAACGAAGCGCAATATATGCTTTCTAAAACATTGCAACGTAAATTAGCAGCAAAACCTGATTCAGTAAACAATTTAAAGAGTGACATTATCGATACACTGGTTCCTTACCTTTATGAGAAAACAAAGCGTAAGCCAATGATTCTCCCAGTAATTATGGAACTATAACTACTAAAAAGACTGTAGACTAACTCTTATGAGTCGGTCTACAGTCTTTTTTTAATGTAATGCCTTTCGCTCAAAACGATGAATATCCACATCAGAACCGATGACAATCAATATATCATTTACTTCAATCTGTTCGATTGCTTGAGGTGAGACAAGTATGTGTGAACCTCTTTTAATAGCCACGATATTGACCCCAAATTTTGCACGAATATCCAAATCAATTAGTGAAGATCCCGCGATATGATTATTCGCTTGGATTTCCACGATAGAATATTCATCAGATAGCTCTAAGTAATCCAAGATATTATTGGAAACTAGATTATTCGCAATCCGCTTGCCCATATCCCGTTCTGGATGGACTACTTGGTCGGCGCCAATCTTACGCAATACTTTTTCATGATAATCATTTTGAGCTTTAACCGTGATTCGTTCTACTCCGATTTCCTTCAAGATAAGCGTTGTTAAAATACTAGCTTGAATATTTTCACCAATTGCTATGACGACATGTTCGAAGTTTCGGATACCTAAAGAGCGCAGAGCTGCTTCATCTGTCGTATCGACCGCCACAGCTTGGGTTGCAATGTTTGCAAACTCCTCCACACGTTCCTGTGATTTATCAATTGCCATGACATTCGCTTCTAACTCAATCAATTCTTTGACAATACTACCGCCGAACCGACCTAATCCGATGACTACAAATTCCTTCTTCATCACATTACCCCTCGCCATTA
Source organism: Sporosarcina sp. GW1-11 (assembly GCF_033088395.1). Taxonomy (NCBI): domain Bacteria; kingdom Bacillati; phylum Bacillota; class Bacilli; order Caryophanales; family Caryophanaceae; genus Sporosarcina; species Sporosarcina sp. GW1-11. The sequence goes on from NZ_JAPMIW010000001.1 coordinate 215,114, forward strand.
CATAGTAGACTCGCTTCTCTAACTCACTTCTTATCGTAAACCCATTTTGAATTTCAAGAATAACTCATTATACACCCCAAGTGTTTCTAAACCTAAGTTTTCATACACTTCTAGATGCTCTCTCGCTTCTTCATCTGGATAAAATCTTTCATCACGAATCGTTTCTTCATCCATATAGGACATCGCCCCGATATTTGGTGTAGAGTAACCGACATACTCCGCATTTTGCGCAGCAATTTCTGGATCTAACATGAAATTAATGAATTTATGAGCGCCTTCTATATTCCCAGCCGTTTTTGGAATAACTATATTGTCAAACCATAAATTCGATCCCTCTTCCGGAACGATATAATCAATCTCATCATTCTCAGAAATCATATCAGCCGCTTGCCCTGACCAAGTAAGCGCGACAGATGCCTCATTATTGATCATTAGCTGCGTCACTTCATCACCAATTACCGCTTTCACATTCGGAACCATTGTTGCTAGTTTATCTGTCGCTTCTTTTAATTCCTGCAAACTTGTCGAATTCAATGAATAACCTAATGAGTTTAGCGAAACCCCAAGTACTTCACGTGCACTATCTACCAATATCAATTTTTGACGTAGCGACGCATCCCATAAACTATCCCAACTTTCAAATGTTTGTCCGTTTAAAAGCGATGGATTATATGCAATACCTACCGTCCCCCAAAAGTAAGGTATGGAGTACGTATTCTCCGGATCAAACGGTAAGTTCATAAAATACGGATCAATATTTTTTATATTAGGGATTTTCTCATAATCCAGGGGCAATAACAGATTCTTTTCTTCCATCATCTGCACCGCATACTCTGAAGGTACTGAAATGTCATACGACGTACCGCCCTGTTCAATTTTCCCCATCATCCCCTCATTGGAATCAAAAGTTTCATAAATTACTTTAATACCTTCACGCTCTTCGAATTCTTTCAAAAGATCTGGATCAATATATTCTCCCCAGTTGTAAACAGTAATCGTATCTTTCCCTGCACGACCTTGCTTATTTTCTAGTTGATAATTGGTGAATAGTAAGATAAAAGAAACGAGTAAGATCACTACTACACTACTGACTAGTCCTTTCATCTTTTCACCTCCTTGGCTGACACTTTCGTTTTATTGACTACTATATAATAGCCTAGCACTAAGACCATCGTAATCAAGAAGATCAAACCCGACAATGCATTAATCGTCAGCGTAATCCCCGTACGTGCCATCGAATAGATTTCTACAGATAATGTAGAGAAGCCGTTACCTGTGACGAAAAAAGTTACCGCAAAGTCATCCAATGAATACGTTAAGGCTAGAAAGAAGCCCGCAAATATTCCAGGTTTAATATACGGTAAGATGACACGCGTTAAAACATCTTTACGTGTAGCACCTAAATCTAGCGCAGCATCTATTAATGACGTACTCATTTCTTGCAACTTCGGCAAGACCATGATTACAACAATTGGTACACTGAATGCAATATGCGAAATTAAAACAGACGCAAATCCAAGTTTGACTCCAATTAATGTAAAGAGTATTAAGAATGATGCACCGATAATAACATCCGGACTCACGATTAAAATATTATTCAAAGACAAAACCGTTTGGCGAGCAGATTTATTTTTCATAAAATAAATCGCTAGTGCTCCAATTACTCCAATAGTTGTAGAAAGCAATGCAGACAACAACGCGATAATTAGCGTATTCAGAACGATAATTAACAGACGCGTATCTGAAAAGACTGCTTGATAATGTTCTAGCGTGAATGATTCAAAATTGGACATTCCTCCGCCAGAATTGAATGAGTAATAAATAAGATAGAAAATAGGAGCATACAAAATAATAAAGACGACGGCTAAGTAAATCTTCGGTAGACTACTTAACTTTCCCATTAGCAGACGCTCCCTTCTCTTTTCTTGATGTCAGGACCATGATTAAAAACATGAAGATAATTAGGAATACCGCAATCGTAGAACCCATCCCCCAGTTTTGCGTCACTAAAAACTGCTGTTCAATTGCAGTTCCAAGTGTGATTACTTTATTACCCGCAATCAGCCGCGTAATCATGAAAAGTGAAAGTGCTGGGATGAATACGACTTGTATCCCCGATTTCACTCCGTCAATTGTCAGCGGCCAAACCACTCGTTTAAATGTTACCCATGCATTGGCACCTAAATCCTTCGATGCATCTAGTAACGCAGGATTAATTTTATCGAGCGAATTAAAAATAGGCAAAATCATAAACGGTATAAAAATATAAACAGATACGAAAACAAAACTGAAATCAGTAAATAAAATTTGTTGACTACCGATTCCGATCGTTTCTAAAAACGCATTAATCGGTCCATACAATCCCATCAACCCGATAAACGCATAGGTTTTCAATAGTAAGTTAATCCAAGATGGAATAATGATCAATAACAACCACAATTGCTTATGTTTCGTTTTCGTCAGGAAATACGCTGTCGGATACGAAATAAGCAATGAGAAAAACGTAATAAGGAAGGCATACCAAAACGAACTCATCGTCAATTTGAAGTAAATGGACGTGAAAAAGTTACGGTAATTCCCTAATGTCAATTGACCTGATAAATCAAAAAAGGAATAATACACGATCACGACGATTGGTGCTAAAACGAACAGGAGCATCCATACAGCATAAGGCACAGCATAAACGAAGCGCAGTGGATTATTCTTCATCTTCCACCACTCCAAACGATTCTAGACGCGCGTCGAAATCTTCTTCTGATTCATTCAGACGCATTACGTGAATATCAGCTGGCGCAAAATCTAATCCAATCATCGTACCAACGTCCGCAGGTTTAGTCGAATGGACAAGCCATTCATTGCCGTCCGCATCATACGTAGAAAGTTCATAGTGCACTCCTCGAAACAACTGTGTATCAACCGTGACACTTAACTTCCCTCGTTCAATTGTCGTCATTTCCAAGTCTTCTGGTCGAATAACAATATCCACTTTCTCATTAGGATAAAACCCTCCGTCCACGCACTGAAACTGCTTACCAGTAAATTCAACTAAGTAATCCTCGACAATTCTGCCGGATACAATATTGGATTCACCGATAAAATCCGCAACAAAGCGATTGATTGGCTCATCGTAAATATCAATTGGTGTACCTGATTGTTGGATTTTTCCATTATTCATAACAAATATTTCATCCGACATCGCAAGCGCCTCTTCTTGATCATGCGTAACGAAAACAAAGGTTTTGCCCAGCCGTTGCTGTAGCTCTCGTAACTCATATTGCATTTCAGAACGGAGCTTTAAATCTAGCGCGGATAAAGGTTCATCCAGTAGGATTACTTCTGGATCATTGATAATTGCACGAGCAATCGCTACACGTTGACGCTGCCCACCTGACATCTCCGTAATTTCACGCGATTCATAGCCTTCTAAATTGACGAACTTAAGCGCTTCTTTCACTCTTCGATCTATGTCATTCTTCTTCACTTTCTTGATACGTAATCCAAAAGCTACATTTTCATAGACATTTAAATGCGGAAATAAGGCATAATCTTGGAAAACCGTGTTTACTTGCCTCTCATTTGCAGGTACGGAGTTAATCTTCTTTCCATTAAAATGGATCAAACCATCTGTAGCTTCTGTAAAACCAGCAATTAAACGCAAAATAGTCGTTTTCCCACAACCTGATGGACCGAGCAAAGTATAAAATTTCCCGCGTTCCATTTCAAATGAGACACGATCAAGTACGGTTGTTGATTCACTATATCGTTTGGTAACATTTTCAAAACGAATAATCGGTTGATTTGTCAATCTAACTCCTCCTTGTATAGGCATATATGAACAAAATTATAGAAACCTTGTAAACCTAATTATTATACACAAAACAATGATGAAAGCAAATGTTCTCAAGGTTCTACAAAAAAATCGAAAATCAGAAAATTGGTCATGAAAATTGTTTTTTCGCGAATGACATAGTAGAATGAAACGAGATATAGAGGAGGGATTCAGTTGGAAGACCACTTGTTTTTTTATTTGGACACTGACGCCAAGCGGAATCGAAAGACAGAGCAAGCAACTAAAGAAAATCAACTAGAAGGAATCTATCTAGTAAACAATAGAAAAATCCGTTCTTGGAAAGAAATGGCCTCTCATTGCGTTGAATGTATGGAGCCACTACACTATAGCGACGAGTTCGATGCACGCTATTGTAAAGACTGCGACGAGTGGCGGGAAATGATTTGTGATCCAAATTGCCAGACTTGCCAAGCTAGACCGGTAAAACCTTCTGAGTGCCAACAAGATTTTGAGTAAGAACTTTACTCACCAAAATCTTTTACATACAACTTAATTGACTGCTTTTAATAATAATTATTATCTTCGAGTCATTCTAATTGTAATTGCAACCAATATTTGATATTATATAGAAGAATTGTGTAACACAGTTAAGTAGTTGCACAAAAGATTAATTGGAGGGATTTATAAATGGCTGAACGTATGGTAGGTAAACAAGCTCCAGATTTTACAATGGAAGCAGTATTAGCTGACAAATCTTTTGGGAAAGTTAGTTTACAAGAAAACATCAAAAACGACAAATGGACAGTTCTTTTCTTCTATCCAATGGACTTCACTTTTGTTTGTCCAACAGAAATCACAGCAATGTCTGATCGCTATGATGAATTCCAAGATCTAGATGCAGAAGTAATCGGTGTTTCTACTGATACTATCCACACTCACCTAGCTTGGATCAATACAGATCGTAAAGACAATGGTCTTGAGCAACTTAAATACCCACTAGCAGCTGATACGAACCATTCAGTATCACGTGAGTATGGTGTATTGATCGAAGAAGAAGGTATCGCATTGCGCGGTCTTTATATCATCAACCCTGAAGGAGAACTTCAGTATCAAACAGTTTTCCACAACAATATCGGTCGTGACGTGGATGAAACTCTTCGCGTTCTTCAAGCACTACAAACTGGCGGCCTTTGCCCTGCAAACTGGCGCCCGGGTCAAGAAACTCTTTAATTTTGGACAAGCATCCCCACGCTTTACTTCAGCTGTGGGGATTTTTCTATAAATAATACGCAGTTAACTAGGAGGAACTCTTGATGAAATTACGTGAACAAATGCCTGAACTTCAAGGTGCAACGACTTGGTTAAACGGTGAAACGACAAAATCTGAATTAGTCGGTCAGAAGCCTACATTAATCCACTTCTGGTCAGTCAGCTGCCACATGTGTAAAGAAGCAATGCCAGATGTAAACAAATTCAGAGATCAGTACAAAGATGAATTGAACGTAGTAGCTGTACATATGCCTCGTTCAGAAGACGATTTAGACCTAGAGCAGATCAAGTCAGTAGCGGCTGAGCATGATATCACACAACCAATCTTCGTAGATAGCGAATTGAAGTTGAACGATGCATTCGAAAACCAATACGTCCCTGCTTATTACGTCTTTGACAAAGATGGACAACTTCGTCACTTCCAAGCAGGCGGAAGCGGTATGAAAATGCTAGAAAAACGCGTCAATCGTGTACTTGACGAAATGAAAAAAGAAGACTAATCTTCCAACTGCTCCTCATTTGAGGAGTTTTTTGTTTTCTGTGTAAGCTGGAGACCGTTTCACAGATGTATTTCCCTGAAATAAGTGAGGAAGTGTTCAGCTCTGTGCCTATTCGAAGAGTGTAGAACTATCAATAAGTCACTTGACAACTATAATGTAACGGTCTTCTAGCCTCTATTACTCTTTCTCGCTTACATATTCCCCCATTCTACATGTAAGATTACTATTCGTAAGCATGGCTAGTGTCAACACGAATTATTTATGATACGATAAAATAAAAAGTTATACGAAAGTGAGCTGTTGAATGATCAAAACATCTAAAAATTTCGCACTCTACATACTCATGTTCAACATGTTCATTGCGATGGCTGGAGTCGGACTCGTTATCCCTATTATGCCAGAATACTTAGCTACATTTGGTGTGGCAGGACAAACACTTGGGCTTTTAATAGCTATATTTTCATTTGCTCAATTTATATTTTCTCCTATCTCTGGTAATCTTTCGGATAGACACGGAAGAAAACGAATTATTATTGTCGGTTTACTTATCTACGGACTTTCTCAATTAGCTTTTAGTTTATCAACCGAGCTATGGATGCTGTATGTCTCCCGATTCTTTTCAGGTTTCGGTTCAGCCTTTATCGTTGCACCTACTATGGCTTTTGTTGCAGACATTACCTCCCTAGAAAACCGCGGAAGAGGCATGGGACTTCTGGGCGCTTCTATGTCATTAGGATTTATGGTAGGTCCAGGAATTGGTGGTTTTTTGTCGAAAATCAGCTTATCCTTTCCTTTCTACGCAGCAACAGGATCAGCCATTTTAGCAGCTAGTGTTTCCTTACTATTCCTACCGAATCCTAAGCCGGTCTTACAGGCCGTGGCAACAAACGAGAATCTCTTTCAACAGATGCGGCGGTCTACACAGACTACCTATTTCATCATGCTCATCGTTATGTTCGTATTTTCTTTCGGTTTGGCAAACTTCCAAACGACGATTTCACTTTATTTAGACCAAAAATACTACTACACCCCTTCTCAAATCGCTTTAATTATTACCGTCGGCGGATTTGTAGGTGTAATTATTCAAACGTTCGTTATTGATCGGTTGTTCAAGCGCTTTGGTGAAATGCGAGTCATCCTAATTAATCTAGTAGTGGCTGCAATCTCCATGTTAGGTATTCTATTCGTTAATACCTTTTTTACCATTCTTTTAGTATCAACGATTTTCTCTACCGCCACATCCCTTTTACGACCTGCCGTCAACACACTAGTCTCTAAACTAGCAGGTAAAGAACAAGGTTATGCAGCTGGTATGATGAATGCCTATATGAGTTTAGGTAATATGATAGGCCCCGCAACAGCAGGATTTATTTTCGACTGGAATATGAAATCTCCATATATTTTAGGAACTATCATTTTATTACTATGCTTCACACTAGCTTCTTACTGGTCAAAGCGACATCAATCACTCATCCAGTCTTCCAGAACTGTATAATCCACTGAAAAAGCCTACCCGCGATGGATAGGCTATTTTCTATTACTAATAAGTAATGTATTTAATGAATGATTTGAGATTCGCGCATCAGAAGAAAACACACGTAGCATAACAGTCCCCTTCCACCCTCTCCTTATTGATCCTTGCGCAACAATCTGGCATGGCTCTGTGCAATCTCAACAAACGCTTTCACTTGCTTTAATTCAAACGTCGAGCTATAACCAATCAACCACGTATCGCGTGTCAACTCAAATTCTTCCTCACTATTTAACAACGGAATTCGATTCACTCGCTCATCCCCCGAAAGCGTAATAGACGGAAGGATTGCATAACCAATTCCATTCAATGCCAACTGCTTACACGTCTCGATCTGATCAACGGTAATCTGCCGACTCGGATTTTGATTAAAATGCTTATTCCACCAACGCTGGATCTCCATGTAATAATTCGAATCACTTTTAAACTGAATAAAATGTCGATTGGTATCTTTTAATTCATCAATCGTAGAAATCTCGGAATCGACCAAGTATAACTGATCACGGAACAAATACATCCGATGACTTTTCCAATCGGTTTGCCCTCTCACTATTCCAATATGGGCTTCCCCTTCATAAAGTGCCTTCGAAATTTCCGAACTCCAACCAGTCATCAATGATATTTTAGCATCGGGATACAACGCTACATAATCTTTCAGAACTTGCGGTAGCCATGTCTGACCAATAATTGAAGCGCAAGCAATTTTCAATGTGCCATGCACCTTATCTTCAAGGGAGGCTATTAACTCTAGTGTCTCATCTCGCTTCGCTAATGATTCTTTTGCATATGAGATAACATGTTCACCTGCAGGCGTCGGTTCCAGACCTTTCTGTGAACGGATGAACAACTGCATGCCCCACTCTTTCTCGATCGTCTGTAGACGCTGTGATAAAGCAGGTTGAGATAAATGCAGTCGTTCTGAAGCTTTACGCATATTCCCCTCTTCAGCTAACGCTTTAATAATATCCAACTCAGTTGTTGACATGGTCATACACCTTTCCTCGTGGAATTCGTAAAATCAGTAGCAAACTAATAATCGCAAAAGCAAATATCGCAATATATACCCAGTGCAAAGAATATTCAAGACCTCCTTGCAAGCTCAGCAACTCCTGATTAGGAATCCTCAATCGACTTTCTTCCGTCAATAAATTATTGACATCATCTATAGAATACGATAAATTTCCCGCTGCAAAATAGGACAAAAGCATACCATTTAATATTGCACCAAATACGGAGGCACCAATCGTGTTCCCGAAGTTTTTCATGAACATATTTGCCGCAGTTGCTGAGCCCCTTTGTTCTCTTGAAACGGCACCTTGGATCGTGACAATGAATGAAGTATTAGTCAGCCCCATTCCAACCCCAATAAAGAAGCTCGAAACCGCAGCCCATAGTGGCCCTAGACTAACATTCATGAAGACAAACAGTAACGAGCCAATCACAAGCGATATCCCTCCAGCAAAGGATACGAGAAATGGCCCGAAACGAATAAGTAAATGCCCAGCTACAGACGAAGCTAATGGCCATCCAATAGACATCGTCGTCAATGCGAAGCCTGCAATGATTGCTTTTTGCTCCATAACGCCTGATACATAAGTAGGCAAATAAGAAGATACACCGATTAAAATAATTCCAGTAGTTAATGACACTAAGTTTGCATATAGAATTACAGGATTCTTCCAAATACTAAAAGATATTAGCGGATCTTTCGCTATTTTTTGTTGCCGGAAAAACAAAATGAATACTACCACAGCTAGTAATAGTAATAGCAAACTATTAATCGAAAGACGTTCAAATGACTGTCCACCTTCTACTAACCAAAATAAAATAGAAGATAATGCCGTCGCTAGCAAGAAAGCCCCTTTGTAATCAATAGAAGCTTTGCGCGTCTTTTTCGGTTCGTGAAGGAAAAAGTAAATCCCCGCCATCGACAGCAGGCCAAGTGGTACATTGACCCAAAAAACAAATTGCCAGCTAACGTATTGAACTAGCAAGCCTCCGATGACCGGTCCAGAAACCGCAGAAATTCCCCAAATACTTGATAGATATCCTTGTATCTTCGCACGCTCTTCAGTCGAGTACATATCTCCAACAATTGTTGTCGCAATTGGCATAACTGCACCAGCACCAACTCCTTGTATTAAACGATAAACAATAAGTTGTTCCATAGAATCTGCATAACCACAAAGAATAGAACCAATTAAAAAGATGGTCAATCCTATAAAAAATATTGGTTTGCGACCGAATAAATCCGCCAGCTTTCCATAAATCAATACTGTTACTGTGCTCATCAATAAATAAGATGAGAAAATCCAACTATAGCGTGAAAATCCACCTAGCTCAGACGCAATCGTTGGCATCGCAGTCGTCACAATTGTCGCCTCAACAGCTCCAACGAACATTGCAAGCATAACCGCAGCAAGCACAAACGGACGCTTAGTTTCTTTTTTCACATACTCAACTCCCTCTATTAGAAAAAGGCTCCAGTAGAGGAGCCTTTTTGTCATTTTTCTATATGATTACACCTCACTATTTAACAGAAAATCAGTGAACATTGTAAATATACTTTTTGAATTCTTTCATAATTACGCGTCTCGTTATGATTCCCGCAAACGTACCATCCTCTTCTGTTACGCACAAAAATGGGTGATTAATCAATAGATCCAATGCTCGTTGAAAACGATCATTTACTCGAATCGTCGGAAGATTGGTATCCATAATCTCGTCTACTTTAATATCTTCCAATCTCTCGTATTCAATTCTCTCCATGCCTAAAATCGAATCAGTAATCATACCAATACCTAATAATCCTTTTAAATGATATTGAGTGTCTAATACTGGAATAGCAGAATAACCAGTCTTCGTTAAAACGAGAAGAGCGTGTTCTGCATTATTTCCGAGTTGCACGTGAGCAACTTTTTCTGAAGAAATTATTTTATTAGCGAAAGTCTTTATTATTGATAGAAACCATAGGTAATCGCTCCTTCTGTTCATCATCATTTCCATAAATTCTACTTACAAGTCTATTCTTATCCATTCTATCATACCACAAATTGCCTTTCCCTACCTCTAAACAAGGATTATTCTAATGAACAAAAAACCTCTTTCTTTAATAGAAAGAGGCCCAGTAATAAAATATAACTATGATTATGAAGAAAGATGCGATGACTATAATCCACAGCAGTGGATTCATCGTAAATGGATGCTCTGCTGCCGTCTCTGGTATGCGATCCGTTTCATTCAGTCGAAGAGATTTACTATACTTTTCAATACCGGCTACTCCAATCAAAACCATAATACCGAGTGCGATAACCATGGGCCATAGCCAAATATCCCACATGAGTACACTCTCCTTTCTATGCCACCTGTATAATACAGCTTGTGCAAAAAACGAGAATTTATGTACTCCATCCGCTAGTAATGAGTGATTTGCATATAATTTTTTCACCAACGTCTGCTACTTACGCTTGACTGTAGAATCTAAAAAAGAAAATACTATTCTTACTATTTATAGAGTTACTCTATATACTGTTTGATTAGTACTTGTGTTCCTTTTTCACCATATCCTTTTTCCAATAAATCCGTATACATTGTTCTCGCTAATTTTAAACCTGGTAATTCCAATTGCAATCTTTCGGCTTCCTTCAACGCAATATTCAAGTCTTTCACAAAATGTTTTACATAGAACCCTGGTTCATAGTCTGCTTTAATCATTCGTGGTGCTAGTGCCGATAAATTCCAAGAACTAGCTGCACCAGAAGCGACTGATTTCAGCATAGTCTCAGGATCTAACCCCGACTTCATCGCATAGGCTAACGCTTCACATACACCGATCATATTTCCTGCTACTGTGATTTGATTGCACATTTTTGCATGTTGGCCAGCTCCCGCTTCACCTTGATAAACGATTTGCTTGCCGAATACGGATAAAATCGGCATCATTCGGTCAAATAACTCTTCCCTACCGCCACACATGATGGAAAGGGTACCATTTTGCGCTCCAATATCACCGCCCGAAACCGGTGCATCTAGGGAGTGCATATGTAATGATTCTGCCTTCTTAGCAATAGCAATCGCTAGCTCAGGGCTTGATGTCGTCATATCTACAACGATTTGAGAAGCATATCCATTCGCAAAAATACCGTTTTCAGACAAATAAACTTCCTCTACATCAGTTGGCATTCCAATCATTGTAAAAATGATATCTGCTCCACGTACAGCTTCCGCGACTGTTTCTGCCCATTTTGCTCCTAATTCAACTAACGGTTCAGCTTTAGACTTCGTTCTTGTGTATACAGTCACTTCATATGATGCGTTCAATAAATGTTTTACAATGCTAGAACCCATTACACCTGTCCCTATAAAAGAAATCTTTTCTTTTTGCATACTAACACTCCTCGTATAGTAATCCATATGTTCTATCGTACCGAATTTGAAATATTTATACAATGAACTGAACAAAAAAAGAGGATCAACCTTAAAAATAAGATTGATCCATAAAAGGGGGAAATGATAATGTTGCTGTGTTCATTTCTAGTATGCCCCTTTTCACTTTTTATAAACATTGCTAACGCATTTTGATGAATTTTTATTATTTTCTTGCTCTACAAATTTATTGATTAACAAGTCTAATTTTCGACTAAGAATTATGGTGCGATCAGCATGCATGCCTTCTTCTGAAGCGACTTTAATTAATTGATCCCTTAGTCGTTCAATTTCAAATTTATAGTTACACTTCAAAATATACACCTTCCATCAAAATCCTTTTACCTTATAGTATACTAAAGTAATAAAAAACTCTTTATAATCTTTTCGACAATTCTCGACAGATGTACTATTTTCAGCTGCATTCTTTTAAAGATTTTACTTTACCTTTTACATATTTTAAGGCAAACTATAGAGTGATTCTTAAATTAATTTATTCACTCTATTACATCGTGCGTATTCATAAACATAGAAAGGATGTTACCAGATGACAATTGCAGAAATCGGGGATATTATTGAATTCAAAGAAGGTTTACAAGGCATTGTAGAAAAAGTAAACGAGAACTCCGTTATTGTTGATTTGACTTATATGGAAAATTTCGATGAATCATCAATGGACGAAAAAACCGTAATTAATCATAAGCGCTATACAATCATTCATCATTCGAAAAAATGAAACTTTATTTTTAACTATCCGTCTAATTGCTAGATACTTAAATAAAGGAGTGTTTCACTATGAATAATAAATGGCGTATCATTTTCGCTTCATTCGCTGTATCTGTAATGCTCGCCGCTTGCGGAACGTCAGCTACAGATGAAACAGAAACAGAAATAGATGATTCAAATGGAACTGCTATTGAAGAACCAGCAACAAATTCAGAAACAGATGTTGAAGACAATGATCCAGTCGCTACGGAAGAACCTGAAGCAGACAGAATGAAAGATGCTGTCGAAACAAAAAGTGATGAACAAGACTATTCCATGATGGTGCTTCCTGGCTATACTTTAACTAGCGAAGAACCGGGAAGAGATAGCTTATATCTAGAAGAGGATAGCAGCCTCTTCATGCGTATTGAAACGATGCCAAAAGGCGGAGAGTCTTATACATTCGACGAACTGTATGTAAACATGCAAGAGTTACTAGTAGCTTCAAGTAATGGCGAAACATCTCAAGAAATAACAGACGCAGCAGAACTCCCACAAAATGATGGAATTCTGAACGCAAAAGGTGCACAAGTACAATCTAGTGAAGGCTACTTTAAAGGATTTGTTATCGAGCGTGAAGACAAGCTTGTCCGCGTGACTATTTATGCTTCAGAGGATAACGAGCATATTGAAGAATTCAAACAAATGGCATCTACAATCAAGTGATGATTTAACGACTAAAAAATCTGAACCGCTCACGCAGTTCAGATTTTTTGTACTTATCATTAACTCACTACTTCTGATAAGCTGACGTCTATTCGTGGAAAGCTTAGCTGGAATGCAGAGCCCTTTCCTATTTCACTCGTTACCGAAATCGTTCCCCCATATTCAAGCATCGTTTTTTTAACAAATGGAAGCCCTAAACCAGTACCTCCCTCTTTTTCAGTCACAAACGGTAAAAAAATATTTTCCATCATATCTTCACTCATGCCAGTACCTGTATCAGAAATGCAGACCTCGACCTTGTTATTTGCAACTTCAATAACCTTAATGTTTAATGTCCCGTTAGGTTCCATTGCTTCCATCGCATTTTTCAGCAGATTCACTAGTACTTGCTTAATACGATTGGGATTTGCTTTGATAAAAACAGGGTCAATTATACATTTTTCATTTACTATGTTGATTTGATCTAACAACGCTTTTGGTCTTAATAGAATCAATACTTCCTCAACTAAAACAGAAAGCGAAAATACGGTGATTTCATCTACCATAGGTTTAGATAGCATGAGCAACTCATTTAAAATCTCATTCATCCGTTTTACTTCTTCCTGAATTACGGTTACATATTTATGCGCATTCCCTGTTACTTCATGCTCAAGTAGCTGTAGGAAGCCTTGTAGCGTGGTCATAGGATTTCGAACTTCATGTGCAATACTAGCGGCGATTTCGCCCGTTGTACATAATTGATCAGAATGGGCTAACAAGTCCAGTAGATGCTCTTTTTCAGTCACGTCTTCCACTTTCAAGACAAACTTTTCAGTTTCAGCATCAAGCTGTAATATTAAATTAAAATATTTAGTTTCCCCATACAGTTGATAAGAAACTTTCACCTGCGAAAACGCTTCACTCTTTGCCCGTAGGAAATAATCAGTGTAACAGAAACGCTCATAATGCTGAAAACTTTCTATAAACGTTTTTAATTGAAAATTGTCATCGCTACTAGGATAGCGAAAAATTTTATAAAATGCAGTATTTGTAGTGACAAAAAACCCCCATTCATTCACAATTGCCAACGGAGTTAGGGTTGTGTTAAAAGTATTCTCATATATTTGACACACCGGTTCTTTTTCATCATTTTTCATAGTAATAGTCGCCATTTCAACTTCCGGCTGGTATATAATATAACAGGATGCATAATTCTCATCTGTAAGTTTCAAATGCCCAATTAATGATTTTTCGACAGGGCTTTGAAGTTGTATAGTACTTTCAAGTATAGAATGTATTTTTTTTATTAATAGATCATCAAATATTTCTGACATATGGTTAGGTATTGCTTTTTCACCCACCATATTTTTAAAAGCTTTTGTCATCCCTAGTATGTTACCATTTTTATCAATGATTAATTTACTTAAAGAACTTTCTAGTAATTCGTTAATATCTGATACTTCCATTACCATATGAAAAACCCCCCTCATTCAAAATACGCTTGGAAAATAAAAAAATCTATTTATGGAAAATAATTCATTCGGCTTTGTTAGTATGTCATATTTACAAAATGGTTAGAATAGGTATAAAATATCATTTTCTTACAGTTATATTACCCAATTTATAATAAGGAGCATACACATGAATATCGTTTTATCTACTTTAAATGCAAAATACATACATACCAATATCGCAATACGTTACCTAAAGGCCTATGCTGAACCAGAATTCCATTGTGAACTTGCTGAATTCACAATTCACGATCCCACATTATCTATTGTCTCGGAACTTTATCAGCATACTCCACAGGTTGTAGGTTTCAGTGCATACATTTGGAATATTGAAGAAACGATTAAAGTGATTCGGTTATTAAAATTAACTAGTCCAGAAACTATTATCGTCTGTGGTGGACCTGAAGTCACTTACGATTATGATCAATGGTTAGCACGAGTACCCGAAATTGATTATATCGTTATAGGTGAAGGCGAGCGAACATTTAAAGATCTTCTTCATGCAATCGACGGAAAAATGGACATTTCAGACGTTCAAGGAATTGCCTACCGACAAGATGAGCAACTAAAGATTACCGCACCAGGACCTAAACTAGATTTACGCACATTACCTTCTCCTTTTCGTTTTACTGAAGACCTAGCACACCTCCCGAATCGCGTGACTTACATCGAAACTAGTCGGGGCTGTCCGTTCTCTTGTCAATTCTGTCTTTCTTCTATTGAAGTAGGTGTCAGATATTTCAATCGCGAAGCCATTAAAGAGGATATTCGCTATTTGATGGAGCATGGAGCCAAGACGATAAAGTTTGTCGATCGTACATTCAATATTAGCCGAAGTTATGCGATGGAAATGTTCCAGTTTCTCATTGATGAGCACAAGCCAGGAACTGTTTTCCAATTTGAGATTACCGGGGATATTATGCGACCGGAAGTTATTCAGTTTTTAAATGATGAAGCACCTGCTGGGTTATTCAGATTTGAAATTGGTGTTCAGTCAACGAATGATTTGACAAATGAACTCGTCAAAAGACGACAAAACTTCACAAAACTTTCTCGCACCGTGACGATGGTCAAAGAAGGCGGAAAAATTGCACAGCATCTTGATTTAATCGCTGGATTACCCGAAGAAGATTATGCATCTTTCCGTGATACGTTCAATGAAGTATTTGCATTGCGACCTGAAGAACTACAACTCGGATTCTTAAAATTATTGCGTGGTACAGGGCTACGAATTCAAGCGGAACAATATGGTTATCGTTATATCGACACAGCTCCTTACGAAATTGTATCGAATAATGTACTATCATTTGATGATATGCTGAAGATTAAACAAACAGAAGACATTCTTGAAAAATATTGGAACTCAGGACGATTTATACACTCTATGGAATATATCGTTACAGAGTTAGTCGATACGCCATTCGACTTCTTTCAACTGTTTGGTGCTTTCTGGGAAAAACAAGGTTGGTCTCGAATCGGTCATCAATTCGAAGACTTATTCACTCGCCTAGAACAATTCCTGAAAGAAGTATTAAAGGTCGATACAGCCGTTGCACAAAGTTTAATGAAAATTGATTACTTGATGCATCAAAAGTTCTTACCTAGAAAGATTTGGTGGGCTCCTTCTTCTAGTTTGCAAGAAGAACGTTTGAAAGTGATCTATCAATTACTTGTCAGCTCACCACATCTGCTAGGCAATGCATTTGAATCACTCGGCCATACAGAACGGACAATTAGAAAGCAAGTCTTCATCACCGAAACGGCTGCAAAGCTTGAAGATGATCTAACTGTTACGAAGAATCCTGGCTATCTCATCATACAATATAGTCCGGGTAAAAAAGCTCAGTACTATCACCTTTCCGAACAAGCTATAGAATCCACAAAAGAATATCAATAAAAAAGCAGTATGAGATTTTTTCTCATACTGCTTTTACATTATTAACCGATAATTACACGCTCTGTCGGATAGTGATATGGTGTTTTGTTCGTTTTTCCGCCCAATGTGTAAATAAACGATATCAATCCAACACGACCGATAAACATCAATGTCATGATAATCAGTTTACCCACTACAGATAAATCTGATGTAATACCAAGTGACATTCCGCAAGTCCCGAACGCTGATGTAATTTCAAACAACAAAGGTACAACTGGAATACCCGGTTCCGTAAGCAACAACAGAAGCAACGCGCTCATTACCATAGCACATGCTACTAAAATTACCGCATAAGAACGGAACACATCAATAAGTTTAATTTGACGTTTAAAAATATGAATCACATCATTCCCCTTCGCAAAATTAATGAGGAATAATAGCGCAATTGCAAACGTCGTTGTACGAATGCCACCACCAACAGAACTCGGTGATGCTCCAATAAACATCAAGGAACTAACTAGTATGTCCGTCGCTTCACTGAAATTCGTCACGTCATACGTCACAAGCCCTGCAGATCGCGCAGATACAGAATGGAATAATGCCGTGAAAAATTGTTGATGCCAACTCATTCCTTTAAACGAATGAAATGATTCTAGCAACCAGATCATCACAGTACCGAGTACCATTAACATACCGAATGTAGCTGTAGTGATTTTTGTGAAAAGAGAGAATCGAAAATTTGGAACTTTTTTAGAAAAGTAGGATTTCACTTCGATCAATACAGGGAAACCGATAGCCCCAAGAATAATTAACGTCATTAAGATCATTTGAACAAAGTAATCATTGTGATATGGCATCATCGACGAGCCTGTAATATCAAAACCGGCATTGGTCGTTGCAGAAACAGACATAAACATTCCGTTAAGTAGTGCTTCACCAAATGAATTATAAAAACGATAAATATAAAGTGTTAGAATCGAGCCACCGATCAACTCAATCGCAACAATGAGTTGAATAATGTGCTGAATGAGTTTAACAACACCTTGCAATGTATATTGATTCGTGTCGACCATTATGAGTTGCCGTTCTCTCATCCCAATCTTTTTTTTGACAAGCAACCAAAAAAACGTACCTAGTGACATGATTCCAATTCCACCTAGTTGCAGAACGAGCATAATCATACACAAACCGAATACCGAGTATGTTTCCCCGATACTAATGGTTGATAAGCCCGTGACACTTACGGCGCTTACAGCTGTGAATAGGCTATCTATAAATGAAACACTCACGCCCGGTTTATATACACCCGGTAAGTTCAGTAATAGGAAGGAGGAAGCGATGGCCATAAAGTAATAGAACACAATAATTTGCGCTGGGGTAAATTTTTGAAAAACTTCCCTATTGAGCTTCATCTTTTTAAATTCCTTTCATAACAGAAACTTCATTTTCTTACTTTATCAAATGCATTAGCGAAAAGATAGCGTTACAATGAACTTTACACTCTTTTTGCTATTTTAAACCTTTGGACGATTATTTTACTACACAAACAGCTAAGGTTGAAAAGGTTACCGTAACTCTACACTAGGCAGATGCATCACCTTCTAAAGTGAGAGTCTTGGAGAACTGATTTTACGAACGTAAGCCTAGGTTGGAAGTACATCCTTGCCGTTAATACCGGATTACTTGTTACGTTTTCATATTAAAAATCCTCTTCCACAAAAGTAGAAGAGGATTTTTTGATATTATCTTTTCAATCGTTGCTTCACAACAGCAAGCGCATAGCCGCCTACCGCCAATACTAGAAGAACGATCCAGAATGTTGTTTTCCATACTGTAGAGTGTGGGAATGTCTCAGGAATGATTAATAATGATGGATGTGCCAATGTTAACACGACCAACTTCACACCTACCCAACCTACAATCAAGAAAGCTGCTGTTTCGAGTGTTGGATACTTTTCAAGTAAAACAACGAACTGTCTCGCCGCAAAACGAATCATAATCAAACCAATCATACCACCGAGCAACATGACAACGAATTGTCCACCGTTGATGCCACCGATATGGAAATCACCTAACTCAGGCAATGTCACCGCAAGTGCAACCGCAGCTAGCATAGAGTCTAAAGCAAATGCAATATCCGCAAGCTCGACTTTGAAAACAGTCATCCAGAAACCAGACTGTTTTCTAGGCTTCTTATCTGGATGATCTTTTTGTGAATGTGTCACTTTGTCATATATGTTTTTGGCCGAAATAATTAATAAGTATGCTGCACCTAAAGCTTGAATCTGCCAGATATTCACCAAAAATGTAATCATGAACAATGCACCGAATCGGAAGACGAACGCTCCAACTAAACCATAAAATAATGCTTTTTTCTGTTGCGGTTTCGGTAAATGCTTGACCATTACGGCCATAACGACTGCGTTGTCTGTTGCTAAAAGACCTTCAAGTACAATTAGTACGACAAGCACCCATGCGTATTCTAATAAAATCGGATCCAACAAAATTCCTCCTTATTTTTCACAATATAAAAAGACCCTCACCTAATAAAAGGCAAAGGTCTCGCTAAGTCGGAATTTGACAATCAAAATCCAGCTATCATAACCGATGGCGATTGAATTCCATGTATTGACGATTATGAAATAGGTTTCCCTATAGCTACTCCCCTTTGACATTGCGTCAAAAGTTATTAAGTTATTGGGTGCTTTTTAAATATTATAACATAATAACTTCTCATTGCAAATGATTTAGGCGGCGTCTGTAGAACTATTCAATTTCAGTACACCTGAAAGGAACTTATTCTTACTACCATTGTACTTCTGATACACATAAATTATACGCATCACGTTACACATAAAAAAGGCCAGCAAAGAGTTTTACTCTCTGCTGGTCTTTCGTTTAAAATATTATGCTTTCACTTTCGCTTTTCGGCGTGTTTCACGATCGAACAAGCTGTAGATGATTGGTACGATATACAACGTTAAGAATGTTGAACTGATTAATCCACCAATGACTGCAATTCCCATCGGTTGATTCAATTCGGAACCTTCGCCAAGTCCTAAGGCCAGAGGCAGCAATCCCAAGATTGTCGTTAAAGCTGTCATAAGGATAGGTCGCACGCGGTCTCTGACAGATGACAAGATTGCATCGTACGAACTGAGGCCAGCTTCTTTTCTTTGATTGATATAATCGACTAAGACAATCCCGTTGTTCACAACAATACCTACAAGTATGAGAAGCCCAATAACCGCCGTCACACTGACCGGTGTATTCGTTATGAAAAGCCCTAAAGATACACCAATAATCATGAGTGGAACAGAGAACATAATAACGAATGGATATTTAAATGATTCGAACTGCGCCGCCATAACGATATAAACTAATACGACAGCGAGTATAATCGCCAATAACATATCATTAATCGCACTTTCGAATAATTCACGGTCCCCACCGTATGAAAGTTCGACTTCGCTTGGCAAGTCTAAATCATCAACTATCTCGTTAACACGCTTCGTCATATCACCAAGTGTCTCACTAGAAAGATACTTCAATGTAAATGTAATTGAATGCGCTTGGTCTACACGCTGAATAGCGACAGGACCTTCTGCTACTTTAACATCCGCCACGTCTTTTAATTTTACGAATGTATTTAGCGGTGTTTTCAATTCCAATTCTTTTAATTTATCTACACTGTTGCGGAATTTCTCATCGTAACCGACGTTTACACCAACTACATCGCCTGTTTTTCCAAAGACGATTTGTGTAGCAAACACTCCTCGCGTGACATCGCTGACCGTTTGTGCAATTTGATAAGGAGCTAAGCCGACATCTGAAGCTTTTTGTCGATCGACTTCGATTTTTACTTCTTCCACCGTATCAACTAAATCATTTTCCACTTCTGTCACAGTCTTCATTTCGCGTAATTTCTTATCGAGTTTCGTAACTGCTTCTCCTAAACGTTCTTCATTTGTATCATTCAATGAAAACGTTAACGTATTCGGGCTAGAACCAGCAGCTGTCTGCATGTTGAAACTAACATCTGCGTCTTCACCTACTTCATTTAACACAGTTGGTTGTACTTCATCAACAAATTCAAATACAGAGCGATCACGCTCATCTAAAGGAACTAGTTTGACATACATTTCAGCCATATTTCCTTCAGATCCACCTTGTGCCATACTCTGCTGTGTTCCGCCGACTAAACTTACATATACTTCTACATCTTTTTCATTTTTAATTTTCTCTTCGATTCGTTTGACAACATCATTTGTTGAATCTAAGGATGAGCCATTCGGAAGCTTTACATTAATACTAAAGAAACCTTCATCCGTGGAGGGTAAAAATTCTGTTCCAACTTTTAATAGACCAAATCCACCGGCCCCTAGTAAAATTGTAGTCATCACAAGAACAATCACGCGATGCCCCAGTGCCCAAACGACCGTTTTCTCGAATGTCTTCCACCCTTTTGAACGTTGCTTTTTCGCCTTCGTCAATTCATCAGGAGTTTTAAGCAACCGACTCGCAAGCATCGGTACAACAGTCAATGCGACGACTAACGATGCAAATAAACTAAACGAAATAGTCAATGCAAATTCTGTAAAGATTTGTCCGATTAACCCACTGATGAAGATAACCGGCACAAATACTGCAAGTGTAGTGAGCGTAGATGCAGTAATCGCACCGCCCACTTCTTTCGAGCCATCTTTTGCGGCTTCTTCTGGATGTTTACCCATCGCTAAGTGGCGTTCAATGTTTTCAATTACTACAATAGCATTATCGACGAGCATCCCGATTCCTAAAGCTAATGCGCCGAGCGTCATAATATTAAGCGAGAAATCCGCAAAATACATTAGGACAAATGTAACAATTACGGAATAAGGGATTGCCACACCAATAATAATCGGACTTTTAATACCGCGCAAGAAGATAAACAATACAAGCATCGCGAACAATCCACCGAGAATGAGCGACTGTCCAATATTACCGATCGCAAGTTTCACATAGTCTCCTTGGTCAAATAGAACATCAGATTCAATGTCTTTATATACGTCTTTTTTAAGCAATTCATCTAATGAAGATTTGAATTCCTTTGACACCGTTGCTGTATTAGCTCCCGATTCCTGAAGAACGGACAATAACACAGCTTGTTCATCGTTCGCTCGCGTCTCTGTCTGCACTTTCGGTTCAAGTAGCGCAACATCTGCTACATCAGAAACGGTAATCTTGTCACCCGTTAACGGATTTACACCTAACTGAATATCGCGAATATCCGAAATACTTTGGATGGAACTGATAATTCTTGTCGTTAATTGTCTACCATCATTCGTATCTATCGGATTTCCTGGCATTGAAACATTACTTGCCTGAATCATTTGCACAACATCTGACTGAGCGAGGTTGAACTCTTTTAACTTTTCAGGGTCTAAAATCACTTGTACATCTTCAATAACTTTCCCTGACACGTTAACGCTTGCTACACCATCAATTCGGCGCAACTCTTTTTCCAAGTCCTCCGCGATACTTCTAATATCCGCTTCTTTATCTATCGTTCGTAGGGATAGCTGGATGACCGGGAATTGAGATGGATCAAACTTCATGAAACGCGGCTTATTCGCGCCATCTGGCATTGGTACTTGATCAATTCTTTGTAGTATATCCATTTGGACATCATCAATTACAGAAGACCAATCAAACATTAAGAAGATTAAATTCGCACCTTCTTGTGAAGATGATTGCATAGATTTTAATCCTGGAGCCGTCGATAAACTTTCTTCTAGTGGTTTCGTTATTTTCTCACTAACTTCTGTAGGAGAAGCACCTGGATAGTTCGTAACGACTACTGCGACAGGCGGATTTAATTCCGGAATTAATGTGATGGGAATCTTAAAAAATGAAACGGCTCCCAAAATAATAATTAAAAACATAGTGACCAACGTGAAAACCGGCCGTTTAACTGAAAAACTACTAATTTTCATTATATTATTCCTCTCTACGCTAAGTATATATAACGAATATCTGGTTGATCATTCGCACTATTGAACTTAACTATACAACTTTCCTAACATACCAATTATTAGTTCAATCATTCGCAATTTTAACAAATAACCCGGACAGATTACAATTAATCCGACCGGGTTTGTAAGTAATAAAATTTTAAAGAAGATTATACAAACGAATATCTGGATATTTATCATGGAACCAACGCATAGCAAATTCATTTTCGAAAAGGAATACTTTTCGATCATGACGATCTTTCACAAGCAACGCACGTTGTCCCGCCATTGATTCTTTTACATCTTCTTCATTCTCGATCCAACGTGCGACTTTAGATCCCATTGTTTCCATTTGCACATCCACGTGATACTCTGCTTTCATACGATGTTCAAACACCTCAAACTGAAGCTGACCTACTGCACCTAAGATTACTTCTTCCGTATGCAATGTCTTATAGTATTGAATCGCACCTTCTTGTACTAACTGTAAAATCCCTTTATGGAACTGTTTCGATTTCATAACGTTTTTAGCAGCTACACGGACGAATAATTCTGGTGTGAATTGAGGTAAGGCATCAAACTCGAAATTACCTTTACCACCAACGACTGTATCGCCAATTTGATAATTTCCTGTATCATAGAGTCCGATAATATCGCCAGCCACTGCTTCATCTACCGTTTCGCGATCATCCGCCAAAAACTGTGTAGTTTGCGTCAATTTAAAGGTCTTGGATAGTCGAGGTACATTCACCGACATTCCCCGTTCAAATTCACCCGATACAATTCGGACAAACGCAATACGATCTCGGTGCGCCGGATTCATATTCGCTTGGATTTTAAAGATGAATCCTGAGAACACTTCTGACTCCGGATCTACATCGTTACCTTCTTTAGTCTTTCGCGATTGTGGAGATGGAGCGAACTGCAAAAACGTTTCAAGGAACGTCTGCACACCAAAGTTCGTCAAAGCACTACCGAAAAACACAGGTGTCAGTTCACCTCGAGCAATCCGCTCTTCATCGAAATCATTACCTGCTTCATTCAATAACATAATATCTTCCAACGCTTGCTTATAGTAAGAAGTTTCCGTCATGGAATGTTCAACTGCAAGTTCTCCTTCTTCATCGATCGGAAGGAAACGTTCACCTAGTTCTGGACGCGCTAATTCCACTCTTTTATTAAAACGATCGTAAATACCGAGAAATTCTTTCCCCATACCGATCGGCCAATTCATTGCATATGATTGAATTTCAAGTACTTCTTCTAGTTCTTCCATAAGCTCTAATGGTTCTTTACCTTGTCTATCCATTTTATTGATAAATGTAAAAATCGGAATACCACGCATTTTACATACTTTAAAGAGCTTGATCGTTTGAGGCTCGATACCTTTAGCTGAATCCACCATCATCACCGCAGCATCTACCGCCATTAACGTACGGTATGTATCTTCACTGAAATCTTCGTGTCCAGGGGTATCTAAAATATTGACGCGTTTTCCATCATAGTCAAATTGGAGAACGGAAGATGTAACAGAAATACCACGCTGTTTTTCAATTTCCATCCAGTCGGAAGTCGCAAATTTTCCACTCTTTTTTCCTTTAACTGTTCCCGCATCACGAATCGCGCCGCCAAAGTATAGAAGTTTTTCAGTTATTGTCGTTTTACCGGCATCCGGGTGCGAGATAATCGCAAACGTTCTCCGTGAAGTTATTTCATCATGTATATTCTTTTGCATCAGGGTACTCTCCTTTTGTTTTACGTTTTCTATCATAGAGAGTATGGCAAAGCATTTCAATGCTTTTTCATGAATCACCAAAATAATTCTACGCTCTCAAAGCTAGACGTTCATTTGACCGTTAGTTTTAGTTTGTATGTGTATGTTTTAAAACCACTTGGTGTCGGGTCGTTGCTTAATTCTTTTTCGGTACTGAAGATAGAGACGATTTGGTTTCTATCACCGCTGCGGCACGTGGGGATTACCTCCCACAAAGAGCCCGCAGTTGTGCCTTCGCTAATAAGTACAGTGTAGTGTTGGTAGTCTTTGAAACTTACTGAATTTCACTTTTTGACATCAATGTACTTGCTAACTACTACTTAAAAAATGTAGGCGCCTTACAAGCGGTAGGCGGAGCAATAAGACAGATAGGTGCCCTTCCTATCTGGCTTATTGCGGGAGCCATCCGCAAGCGCCGAAGTGGGTTCAGTGACGAATTATTTCTCTACATACAGAAGCGGATTGAAGTGTCTAGGGCTTACTGAATCCCTTACTAACATTTCCGGTACTGAAGTTAGTAAAGGTCAGCTTCCTATCACCGCTTCGGCACGTGGGGGATTGCCTCCCACAAAGAGTCGGCTAGCGAAAGTCGCGCTAGCTGTCTCTTTGTTTCGGCTGACCCCGCAGTTGTGCCTACGCTAGTGAGTACAGAGTAGTTTTAGTAGGCTATGTTACAGGGAAAATCCATTTTGTGTTGGATCGTTCCACGACTCTATTTCGATACTAATGTTAGTAAAGGTCGGCTTTCTATCACCGCTTCGGCACGTGGGGGATTGCCTCCCACAAAGAGCCAACTAGCAAAAGGCGCTAGCTGTCTCTTTGTTTCGGCTGACCCCGCAGTTGTGCCTACGCTAGTGAGTACAGAGTAGTGTTGGTAGTCTTTGAAACTTACTGAATTTCACATTTTGACATCAATGTACTTGCTAACTACTACTACTTAAAAACGAAGGCGCCTTACAAGCGGTAGGCGGAGCAATAAGACAGATAGGTGCCCTTCCTATCTGGCTTATTGCGGGAGCCATCCGCAAGCGCCGAAGTGGGTTCAGTGACGAATTATTTCTCTACATACAGAAGCGGATTGAAGTGTCTTGAACTAACTGAATCCCTTACTAACTTCAACGTACTATGTCACTTATTTACCTTCACCAAACGCAGGCGCCTTATAAGCGGTAGGCGGAGCAATAAGACGGATAGGTGCCCTTCCTATCTGGCTTATTGCGGGAGCCATCCGCAAGCGCCGAAGTGACTTTAATGATGAATTACTTCAATATATACAGATGGTTATTAAAATGTCCTGAATTCACTGAATCACTACACAACTTTAATGAACGACACAACGTACTTCTCCTCATCAAACGCAGTGCCTTACAAGCAGTAAGCGCGAGTACAGTGATGAATTACCTCACTATATACATGCGTCATGAAGTGTCTAGCAATTACCGATCGAATTTATTCACTACAGAAGCATTTCCAAATTTCTTAGCCGCTTCATCCAGTGCAATCGCTGCGTCTGAATGAGGATATTTCGTCTTACCGATGATTTGGAAATCTTCATGACCTTTTCCAGCAAAGATAATAATATCCCCTTCATTAGCCATTTCAATTGTATACCGCACAGCTTCTTCTCGATCCCCAATACATGCAAACTGATTATGAGGCATGCTTGCGCTTAGCTCCGACACAATCGATTCATAGGACTCGTCTCTCGGATCATCTGTCGTAAACACTACATAATCCGCGGCCGCTGCTTTTTCTCCCATGATTGGGCGCTTTAAGCGATCCCGGTTGCCACCTGTTCCGATTAAGAACAGTAAGCGGTTCCCCTCTTTTTTCAAAGGCTGAACAGTGGCGATTGCTTTTTCAATCGCATCCGGAGAATGTGCATAGTCAACAAATATAGTTAACGGTAATGTTGTTTCTACTTTTTCCAAGCGACCTTTCACAGTAGAAACTGTAGCAAGTAACGGTAGAATCTCCTCTATCGCCATTCCTTTCGCGTACAATGCGGCTACAGCTGCCAATGCATTGTAGACGTTGAACTCACCGATTAAAGGCATTGTGACTGAATGCGTACCATCAGGTGCCAACAATTGAAATTCTGTTTTATTGGAAAACATTCGAATGTTTGTAGCCTGAAAAGAAGATTTGACGTGAATACCATAAGTGAATAGCGGAAATGAGGTCATCTCCGACATTTTACTGCTCCACGGATCATCTGCATTGACGATGGCGAATTTCTGTTGATCCAATTGTTGCCCTAGCTGCGCAAACAACAAACCTTTTGCCGCACTATAATTTTCCATCGTTTTATGATAATCCAAATGATCATGCGTCAAATTGGTAAAGATCGCAATATCGAATTCTGTCCCCGCCAATCGTCCTTCTACTAAACCATGAGAAGACACTTCCATCGTCATTGACTGGCATCCTTCACTCGCTGCTTGAGCAATCATTTGCTGTGTCGTCAGTACATCTGTCGTTGTATTTTCTGTTTCATATAATATATCATTTAGCTTGAAGCCGATTGTTCCAGACACCGCTGTCTTCTCTTCGGCTTGGCGTAACATATCGTGAATAATATTGCTAACGCTTGTTTTGCCGTTTGTACCAGTCACACCGATCATCGTCATACGTTTGGATGGATAGTTATAAAACTTGGCCGCAAGTAATTGAATAGCTTTCGTTGTATCTTCGACGTATACAACCGCGATACGTTCTTCATCTACTGTAATAGGTTCAGATGCGATAATTAGGCGTGCTCCACTTAGAATTGCTTGTTTTACAAACTGATGGCCATTCACTGTATAACCTTTCAGACAAACAAACGCCCCTCCGTCTTGAACAGCTCTGGAGTCAACCGCTAAATCAGTAACACGTTCGGGCATAGTACCTTTTATAGTTTTCACAGGCAGTACAGATAGAAGTTCTTTCGTATTCATAAGATTTCCTCCAATAAAAAAGTAGATCAATCAAATTAATATCACAATTTTCGTTCAAAATATATTTTATCGTATAAGAAATGAGGTAGTATATAGAGAGCCAGATACTTCCATCATACGCATATTCTCTACTCACATCCACCTTGGACAGTCACTAGGCTATTAATAGATTAGGAAGTGAACATAATGTCTACACAACTAAAAAATACACCTACATTCTATAATTATTTGGAACAACTTTTCAAACAATCGCAAGATGCTATTTCTGTATGTAACATAGATGATACGATGATCTGTTGTAATCCTGCATTCGAAAAATTATACGGCTGGACAATGGATGAATGCATAGGTAAAGTCATTGATTTTTATCCCGAAACAGAAATAAAAAAAGGTAAAGCCCGGCGCGATCAAATGAAGGAAGGTAAAACCTTTAAAAATGTACGTGTAATCGAACGACGTAAAGACGGTTCAACGTTTCACGCCGAAATAGATATGTTGCCTATATTTAATGAATACGATGAAGTGATAGCCATTTCATATAGTACACATGATATCACGTCACGTCTTCTGCTTGAACAGAAAAGGGCAGAGCTCTTTAGACTTAAAAATCTAAGTACTATTGCCTCTTTTTTAGCACACGAAGTACGAAATCCAATGACCGCAATTACTGGTTTCATTCAAATGATGAATAAGGATGCAGAAAACCCTTATAGGAATTTCACAACAATCATGGAAAATGAAGTCGACAATGTAAATCAACTCATAACCGATTTCTTAGAACTAGCTACCCCTTCACTTCATAATCAAACCATGGTTTCAACTTTAGAAGTGATTCAAGAAGCGATGAGTGATTATGACGCAACGTTCAGTAATCGTGCAATCACTTGCCGTCTTCATACACCAACACATGACACTTTGATACTAGGGAATATATATTCTTTAAAACAAGTATTCAGCAATATTATTTCGAATAGCTGCGATGCCATTGGACAAGATGGACAAATAGACATCACCGTAAAACTTCTGGATCAATTTATTTGTATAACGATTGTGGATAACGGTTCCGGTATGAGTCCTTCTACTTTAGAATCGATTGACCAGCCATTTTTCACTACAAAAGATGGGGCTAGGGGACTCGGTATCCTTATTTCGAAAAAGATTATTTTGGATCACTACGGGTCACTCGACATTGAAAGTATCGAGCACGCAGGAACAAAAGTTACGATCTGCTTACCTTTATCGAATGAATCTCTTCACTAAAGGAAGCTTTCCTTTATAAGGCGGGTAACCTACTGACAACGTTACAGCTGTACTCTTTTTCATAATCGACTTTGAATGGGAGAACGTTTCAAAGCTAGCTTTCCCGTGATACTGATTCATACCAGACGGTCCAACACCTCCAAAAGGAAGATGGATATTACCTGCATGTGAAATGGTGTCGTTAATACACCCACCGCCAAATGGTAAGTTTTCAATAAAATGATCTGCTGCTTTATCATTTTCTGTGAAGAAATAAGCTGCTAGCGATTTAGGGAGCTTGCTGATTTGTTGAATAGCCAATCCTAAACTCTCATATGGAAGTACCGGAAGAATCGGTCCAAAAATCTCCTCTTGCATACTCGCTTGATCCCAATCTGGTAAAGCGAGGAGCGTCGGTTCGATATAAAGATCTTCAGCATCCGTACGACCGCCTTCTACGATATACATTTCGTCTGCCTCTAAAATGTCTACGAGTCTTTGATACTGACGCTCATTAATGATTCGCCCATAATCCGCACTTTTCTGAGCATCTTTACCGTAAAATCGTTCAATTGCTTTTTTCATTTCCTCAAGCAACTGATTATAGATCGATACATCTGCCAAAACATAATCTGGCGCAATACACGTTTGACCTGTATTCAAGAACTTACCCCAGACAATCTTTTCAGCAGCTTTGCGTATATCCGCAGTGCTGTCAACAACTACCGGACTTTTTCCACCTAACTCCAACGTCAGCGGTGTTAATCGCTCTGCACAAGCGTGCATAACAATCTTTCCAACGTTTGCGCTACCCGTGAAGAATACATAGTCAAAAGGTGCTTTTAATAGAAGCTGAGTCTCTTCTTTTCCACCTTGTACAACAGTGACATATTCTGATGGGAACGTATTAGCAATCAATTTCTCCACAAGACTCGCTATATAAGGAGCGTCTTCTGATGGTTTTAATACTGCACAATTCCCCGCAGCAATCGCACCTACTAACGGGTCAAGCAGCAATTGTAATGGATAGTTAAATGGCCCAATAACTAACGCAATACCATATGGCTCTTTGACGATAAAACTTGTGGCTGGTTGCAAATGAATCGGTGTCTTAACTTTTTCAGGCGTCATCCATTCATCCAAATGTTTCATTGTATGTGTAATGCTTGATAAAACAAATCCTATTTCCGTCACATATGCTTCCAGTGGGGGTTTGCGTAGATCTTTATGAAGTGCTTCTGAAATTTCTTTCTCATGGCGCTCAATCGCATCATATAGTTTTTGTAACATCATTATACGAAATCCAATACTCCGCGTCACACCCGACACATAATATTTTCTCTGTTTGTTCATGATGATTTCTAACTCGTTACTTGTCATCCCCACATCATTCACACTCCTCATTCTCTTACTACTATCTATTCTATCATTCCATCGAACATAAAAAACACCAGACGATGTATTCATCCGGTGTTTTTCGTTATACATTGTTTCTCATCAACCGTAAAGAATTCAACACAACGATCACTGTCGCACCCATATCTGCCATAACCGCCATCCATAATGTCAACCAACCTGGAATTATGAGTAACAGCGCAAGTACTTTTAAGCCAAGTGCAATGGAGATGTTTTGCAAAATTACTTGTTTCGTTCGCTTACTTAATTTGATCGTATAAGGTAGTTTTTCCAAGTCATCTGCCATGAGCGCAATATCAGCAGTTTCTAGCGCTGTATCTGTACCAGCGCCGCCCATTGCAATCCCAACATTCGCTGTAGCTAAAGCCGGTGCATCATTCACACCATCACCGACCATGGCTACTTTTCCATATTGTCTTAAGGATTTAATCATCTGTACTTTTTCATGTGGCAGTAATTCCGCTTTCACTTCTGACAAGCCTAATTGCTGTCCAATCGCTTTGGCTGTAGAATGATTATCTCCTGTTAACATTACCGTTTTTTCAATACCGATTGTATACAACTTTTGAATAATTGATAAGCTACTTTTTCGAACTTGATCCGCCACAGCTATTATTCCGTTCAGGCCCTTTTCTGACCACACCATCATAACCGTCTTCCCTTGCTGTTGAAGGTCAAGAATTTGCTGTTCAAATGAAGATCCAAGCGGACTCATCTCTCTATACAAATTCGGACTGCCGACATGTACTAACTGACCATCTATTACGGCTTTCGCACCTTTTCCAGTTATCGACTGAAAGTTCTCTACTTCAATCAAGCTATCAGTTAATTTTTCCGCCGCTCTCATTATGGATGAAGCAAGTGGATGCTGAGAGAATTTCTCGATAGATGCCGCTTGAAGAAGCACTTCATCCTCAGTCATAGAAGAAACAGAAATGATGTCTGTCACTTCAGGTCGCCCTTCAGTCAACGTACCGGTCTTATCAAAGGCAATAACTTTAATTTGTCCCGTCTCTTCTAAGTGAATACCACCCTTGATGAGTACACCGTTTCTCGCGGCATTACCAATCGCTGTAACAATCGCTATAGGTGTCGAAATAACTAATGCACACGGACAGCCTACAACGAGTACGACGAGCCCTTTATAGAACCATTCGCCCCATAACCCTCCCATCGTAAGTGGCGGTATCACCATAATTAATAATGAAATGACAAGAATTGCTGGTGTATAGTATTTAGCAAAACGATCAACAAATTGCTGCGTCGGTGCTTTTTCTGCTTGTGCTTCTTCAACTAAATGAATAATTTTTGCAATCGTCGTATCCTCTGCAAGCTTCGTCACACGCACTTGCAAAGAACCTTCTTCGTTCAATGTCCCCGCGAACACTTCATCACCAAGTACTTTATGAACAGGTACGGACTCGCCTGTAATAGCTGCCTGATTAACAGATGAATCTCCTTGAATCACTTCTCCGTCCATCGCAATCTTTTGGCCCGGTTTGATCAAGATGACATCATTTATTTGTAAGTTTTCAACATCTACTTCAAACTCCTTACCACCACGTAACACAATGGCAGTTGAAGGTGCTATATCAATTAAAGAACTGATCGAGTTTCTAGCTTTATCAATCGAATAGCTTTCCAATGCTTCACTGACTGAAAATAAGAACACTACAACAGCACCCTCTGCCCAGTCACCGATCAACGCCGCCCCAATGACAGCGATCGTCATAAGCGTAGACATATCAAAGTCTAGTTTGGAAAGGTTACGTAACCCTTCTTTCATAAGGCTGTAGCCACCGATTAAAATAGCCGCCAGGAATAACGCGATAGATAACCAGTTGTTGCCCCCATTGGACGTAGACACACCGTAACCGGCAAGCAATAGGATAAGCGAAGCAATTGTCGTCTGATTCTCTCGTTTTTTCCAGAACGGTATATGCTGCTTAATGACACGTTGTTTTTCAGGAAATACTTTTATGCCATCAAATGCGCCCGCCTCTTCTAATTGTAGAATCGAAGCATCACCAGTCACTGTTAACTTAGATGCACCAAAGTTTAACTGCACATCTTCCACCGTATCAATTTGCCGAATATTTTTTTCGAATTTCGCAGCGCAATTTGTGCAAGTCAATCCTTGTAAACGATAAACATTTTTTTCGGCAGCCATATTACCAGTCCTTTCAACGCATCTGAGAGTGTTAAACATTTCATTCAATCGTTCGTTTGATTGATTACTTTCAGTATATGCAAATCAGATATAGTTGTCAATTTATTCATTCAAACTTCTATTTGAATGTATAAATAAAAAAAGCAGCCCCCTAGACATATGGTCTAGTCAGCTACTTACTGAGATCACTCTCTATTTCACGATTGTCTTATTCTACTATTTTGAGCGCGTACTAAACATCGGTGGCACTTCCGCTACAAATCGAACCAATTCGCCGGTTCGTGGATGAAGGAAGGACAAAGCGGTCGCATGTAACCCCAACCTACGTAGTGGATTACTAGTTGCACCATATTTTTTATCTCCTACAACTGGATAACCAAGCTCTTCCATATGTGCGCGTATTTGATTTTTCCTACCTGTCTCCAAAAGAATTTCTAACAACGAATATTCTTTGTTCGACTGTATTTTTTTATAATGTGTAATTGCGTGTTGTCCACCATTATCAAATGGACTTGAATATACTTTAAATGCACTATTTTCAGTTAACCAAGAAGTGATTGTACCTGAATCACTTACTACTTTTCCTTCAACAAGAGCCGTGTACATACGCTCCTTAACTGATTCATTCCAAGTAGTTTGTAGCGTTTGTTGTGTTTTTTCATTTTTAGCAAACATCATCACGCCGGATGTGTCTTTATCTAATCTGTGCACGACAAATACTCTATTTTGAGGACGGCTACTTTTAACATAATTTGTCACTTGACGGTAGGCAGTCATCTCATTTTCTGTTTTAGAAGCTACAGAAAGGAGTCCTGCTTCTTTATTAATTACAATGAGATCTTCATCTTCATGTAAAATGGTTACGCCAACTAATTTCGAATGATTTAGTGACGCTTTGTTACTTTGAATTTCTACCTTCTGACCTGGTTGGAGTAAATAATTATGTTGTTTCACCGATTGCCCATCTACACTAACTTGTCCACGCGTAAGAATAGACTTAACCGAATTCCGACTACTCTTTGACATAGTTTTCAATAAAAATGGCAGTAACTCGATCGGTTCTTGAACTATATATTCCGTAGCGCGATTTGCTTGTTGCTTTCTCTTCATAAAAACTTCCCCCTGCTCACCTAAATAGGCATAGTAGTTAAATTATACACCACAGCCTCTGAACTTGTATGCTTGAATTACTTCTTCCCACCGAAAGATGATATAACCAGAATAATCCCTCAGCAACGTCAAGTCGCAAGGGATTTATAGTATATTTCGTGAATTATTCGGTTGTTTGTATACTAACGGAGGGTATATCTAGCCCACCATCAGTTTTTAGTTTCAATACCTGAACAGCAAATGGAGTTTGCTAACAATAAATTCATATTAAGCTAATGGTCCGTTCGCCTCTGGGATATTATTCATGTCAATGGCATTCAATTTACAGAAATACTCCAGAAATTCTGTAGCTACTTTAATTTGCTCTTCATCCGTTTTTAATGCAATGATATCTTTTACGATTTGAGCAGTCCAAATATTATCAAAATAACGAAATCTTCCCGAATTCCATGAAGTTCGATCAGGGTAATTCTTATTTTTATAATATTTCCAGAAAGGCATTTGCTCTGCTTCTTGTTCTGTAAGCTCAATTCTTAATTGTGCATGGGAAGGGACCATACCGTCAGGGCCAAGATTGCCTGTAAACGTTTCATTTACCATGAAGAGTCCAAGAATCCGTCTTTCTGTTTCGGGTTGATCTGATGCTCTTGCAGTAAGAAGACTTGCGCTATTTGGACGCAAACGAGCTACTCTATTTGGCTGACCTTTATTTTTACCACTTTGAACATTACCAGTAGATACTTGCCAGTCAGTAAATACTTCTTCTTGCATTGACTCGTCCAGCCAGAAAGCAATTTGTGAGCTCTCATGAATACTATGGTTCTTTAGCATGTCTCTTCGTTGCTGTTCAAGCAACTGAATCGCTTTTTCTTCTTCACGTTTTCTTTTAAGTAACTCTTCTTCCTCTTCTTTTTTCAAAATAACTTCCTTCAATGTTTTTGCTGCACTACGATCATTTAATGTAATAAACTTTTTAAATGCATCTGGATAAACAAACTTTTTACTATGTTTATCAAAATTAACGGTAATAACCGATTCCTCATGTTCCACAATATTTCCTTCACCGAACACTTTATGAGTTATTTCTTCATTAATTAAATTCACCGACCCACACTCCTCATATAATTATTTCGATATTTCTTCCTGCCCAACCTACTTATCCAAAAACTATTTAAGCGAATCAAACAAACAACCGTTAAATCAAAAAAACGCACTCAAATTCTTGTCGGAAGAAGTTGCGTACGATTATCGAATGCCCTGTCAATTACTGATATAACTACATCATACCATATATTTTGAATTTTATCAAACTTTTGATTGACAATCCATATTTATATATCGTACAATTTAGTGTTTTGTGTTTATATTTATGTAAAAAAAACACTATACATCCCACTACTCAAGTGTAGTATGGGGACAATCGTTACTTTTTCTTGGGACATAAAAAAGGCTCGAATCCATACCGGCTTCGGCCCTTCCTTTTGTCGCTATACTTTTTGTTGTACCAACATTTAGTACCTAATCAAGCGCCCAATCATCGAATGAACTGTAGCGCAATTATATTTTAAGTGCAATATGCTTTACATCGTTTATTAACATTTCTACATGCTCTTTTTTAGTAGCCCAACTTGTACAAAATCTCACTGCACTATTTGTAGCATCAACTTTTTCCCAGAAGGAGAATGAATACTTTTTGCTTAGTTCCGAAATTACGTGATCCGGTAAAATCGGGAATTGCTGATTTGACGTAGAATCATAACGTAATGAAAATCCACTTTTAACAAACGCTTCTCGAATGATCATCGCCATTTCCACAGCATGTTCAGAGATTTCATTGTATAACCCATCTTCAAACAAAGTTTCAAACTGAATGCCTAATAGTCTGCCTTTAGCGAGCAGACCGCCTCTTTGTTTGATAAAATAACGGAAATCTTTTTTAAGAGTTTCATTGGTGATGACTACTGCCTCCCCAAACAGAGCACCCATTTTCGTTCCACCAATGTAAAATACATCACATAGTTTTGCAATATCCGTCAGCGTTAAATCACTATCTTTTGCCGCCAAGCCGTACCCTAATCTAGCGCCATCCAATACTAATGGCAACTCACATTCACGACACACTTGACTCAAAGCTTCCAATTCCGCTTTACTATAGGTCGTTCCGTTTTCTGTAGGATTAGAAATGTAAACCAAGCCCGGTTGCACCATATGCTCATGTGTAACATCATTCCAATGCGCATCATATAGTTCTTTCACCTGAACCGCTTGGATTTTTCCATCTTCACTAGGCAAAGTAAGCACTTTATGACCGGTAGCTTCAATGGCTCCCGTTTCATGTACTGCGATGTGTCCACTAACTGCAGACACCGCCCCTTGATGCGGCCGCAAGATAGACGCGATTATAGTTGTGTTCGTTTGAGTGCCACCTACCAAAAAATGTACATCCGCATTTTCAGCATCACACGCTTTTTGAATATAAGCTCTTGCATTTTCACAATGCTCGTCCATGCCATATCCTGGAGTCTGTTCTTCATTAGTCTCGATCAATCTCTGCAGAATTCGCTTATGCGTTCCTTCTGTATAGTCATTTTCAAATCGTATCATTTTTCCATCTCCAGACTTTTATTCTAATGTTCATACTACGTTGCTGATACCGCTTCGACAATAAGCCCATTTCCTTAACAACCTGTAGAATAAATCATATCACTTTTTTTACGACCTACCAACCAAACAACAACAATCGAAGGAGTGTAATCAATTAGCTCCTTATAAGTACTAGCGACGACACTCATATTATGCTTTTAAAGATGCGGTCACTATAAAAGTGCGTCTATTTTCATTTTGGAACATTGTTTTTATAATAACAAAAGGTGTTTCCAAACCAGCAAAACACATTGGTTTGGAAACACCTTTTAAATAATCCTATCCTAATAAATAGAATAAGTTCAATTTCAACACATAAAAAAACAGCCCCTAGACATTCGGTCTAATAGGACTGCTTATTGTTAAAAACCGTGTTCCGACGGTAAATAACTTAGGTTTGGCACCTATGCCCCGTACTGGGTTCGAACCAGTGACCTCTTGCTTGTCGAGCAAGTGCTCTCCCAACTGAGCTAACGGGACGTAAAAAATTGTATTCGTTAAACTTGAATCAAGTAAGCATGTTAGCTTACTTAAGCACAAATACTATAATAGCATCATCCTCAACTTTTGTAAATAGGGAATTTAAAAATCAGTAACTTTTCTAATCTAGTAGAAAAATTACTGATTTTCATGCAAGCATTTTACCAGATTCAGTTTAAAATCCCCCTTTACTTATTGCATTTGATTTAAGTGCTCCTCAACTTGCTCAATTTCAAAATACAAAAATTCTTCTTGATCTAGTTCGCCCATACGCTCTTTATTGAATCCGTGTGCTAAGTGTCCTTCAAATACAGTTTCCCACCATATATCCTGTGTTTGCATAGCGTTCTCTCCTTTCTAGTTGTTATTGAATTGTGAATCAATATGTGTTCACCGTTATTTGTTATCGAATTGCTTATTCGTAGTATATACAGAATGAGTCTTTGCAAAACTGCGTAAATAGTCCAAAAATGTTTCTCTTTTTTACGTCCCTTTGGAATCTTGACTTTTCAATTTAATTATGTTTCTTTTATCCACAGCTAGCTAACACCTCACGATTACTAGTCTAGTGAAGGTTGCTATTTTTCTGAAAACCTTAGGACTATACTCCTTCACTCGATAGCTTTTAGATTGTAAAAATAGTTAAAAGGTTAAAAAAATCTTGCTTACTCAAATAATTGAGCAAGCAAGATTTTTTAGTTAGTTGCAAGATGTGGTGGATCATTTTTCTTCTTCGATAGAAGCTGAAACGCCAACAAAATTGCAAACAATACAAGACCTATTATATCAGTATATGTTTCTGGATAGATCAACATCATACCTGTTGCAATTGTCACCAGACGCATAATCCAGTTCAGTTTATGGTACCAATACCCTATCAACCCTGCACCGATTGCAACCATACCGATAATGGCGGTAAACGTCACCCAGACAATCTCCGTTATACTCGAGTCAAGCATTAGCATTGCTGGGTTGAAGACGAACATATACGGAATGATAAACGCTGCAATAGCGAGCTTCGCTGAAGTAACACCTGTCTTGATAGGGTCTCCACCCGAAATACCAGACGCCGCAAATGCTGCAAGTGCAACCGGTGGCGTGATATCGGCAATAATTCCGAAGTAGAAGACAAATAAGTGAGCTGAAACTGCCACTACAATCGGTACAGCTGCACCTGTAGGCTCGTCAAGCATTAATAACGTAATGATAGCAGGTGCTGCAATCGTCGACGTAATAACATAGTTTGCTGTCGTCGGAGAACCCATACCGAGAACAATTGCCGCAAACATCGTAAAAATTAATGTTAATAAGACATTACCACCAGCAGCCGAGATAAGGCCCGTTGCCAAGCTAAGTCCTAAACCTGTCTTCACGACAACTCCTACGATTATACCTGCACAAGCAGTAGCCGCTGCAACAGCGAGTGCTGTCCGTGCGCCATCTACTAGCGCTTGAATCATATCGCGGATACCAATTCTCGTATCTTTACTGAATGAACTAACTACAATCGTCAGCACAATACCTAATAACGCTGCTTTCATCGTTGGAATACCAGCTAATAAGAAGACGATAATCCCGACAATTGGAAGCAATAAATAAATTTTCTTCAACGTTTCTTTTCGATTAGGAATTTGAGAAGCATCCATTCCTTGCAAGCCTACACGCTTCGCTTCAAAATGCGTCATAATCCAAATACCTGTAAAGTAAAGCAACGCTGGAATAGCTGCCGCTTTAGCAATTTCCCAATACGTTACACCACCGATAAATTCAACCATTAGGAAAGCCGCAGCTCCCATGATTGGTGGCATGATTTGTCCACCTGTAGAAGCCGCAGCCTCTACTCCACCGGCGAATTCTTTTCGGTACCCAAGTTTTTTCATCATAGGAATCGTATAAGAACCTGATCCTACAACGTTCGCTACTGAGCTACCAGAAATAGTTCCCTGTAGCGCACTAGAGAAAATAGCTACTTTCGCAGGGCCTCCTGTTAAGCGTCCTGCTAATACAACTGCTAAATCATTAAAGTAGTTCCCTACACCTGTTTTCACTAAGAACGCTCCGAATAACAGGAAGACGAATATAAACGTAGCTGATACGCTAATCGGCGTACCGAGAATCCCATCCGTCGTAAAGAACATTAGTTGTACCAGATTTTCTATGCTCTGTCCTCGGTGTGCCAAGAATCCTGGAAAGTATGGTCCGAAAAATGCATAGATCAAAAAGACAACCGAAATAATTGTAATTGGTAATCCAACTGCCCGTCTAGCCGCTTCAAGCGTAAGTAAAACAGCTAACGTACCGATGATTAGATCTACATCTGATACTCGACCTACACGAAATACTAATTCATCCATATAAAGAGGCCAATATAAACCAACCGCTATAGCTAATAAAGATAGAATAATATCATAAAACGGCACTTTATTACGTTTGACCCCAATCTTTTTTCGTGCTGGGAATAATAAAAAAATAAGTGATAAAGCAAATCCTAAGTGAATCGAACGCTGGATTTGTGCAGTGAACGGTTTACCAATCGCTGTATACAGCTGAAAAATAGAAAATGCTAACAAGCCGAAAAATACAATCTTACCGAATAAACCTTTTAAATCCCGCGTATTAGATTCAGGATCGTACTTTTGCAAAATTTCGAGTTGCTCTTGTTCAGAGAGTGTGTTCATTTCTTCATCAGATATACGCGGAACTTCTTTTTCTTTATTATTTTCCATTTAGTCTAACTCCTTTCCACAATGTAATATTCGACACCTTCGCTACATGAAAATCATAGGATTGACCTTTCTCAAGATACTCCTTCAGAGGATACTCTTTTTGCTCATATCGTAAAAATAGATCTGTATTCACTCTACCCACATACAGAACAAAAGAATCTATCACACGATTTTCGAATGTAAGCGTATAAATTCCATCCTTGAACTCCAATGTTTCGCCTTCTTCAGCGTAACCAGGTAATCCAATGGCTACATCTTCATACTGCATAGATTCGAAACGGAGCTTGTCGTCATCAGTAATCGTATATTGTTCCTTCACATTCGATAAGTGAATGGAATGGATGTAATTGATTTCAAACTGCTGTTCAGTATGTAATGGAAGGTAATACGCTACCGGCCGCTCACTTCGAACTTCCTCTAGTACAAACATTCGATTATATGGATAGAACAAATATAACAACATGAAACTACCCGTTAGTATTATCAGCAGAAGAACCATTACCTTACTTTTCATCCGCCTTTTCCTTCCTACATAAAAAGTAAGAATGGGACGGATAAAGCTTTACGCTTCACCGCCCCGCTCTGTTTTTCAATTCATTCAGTTAATTAGTTCACTTCGTCAAAGTACTTTTGTGCGCCTGGGTGTACCGGAATACCGATACCATTCAAGCCGCTCTCAGCCTTAATCAAAGCACCTTTAGCATGTTGGATTTTAGATGCATTTTCATAAATTGCTTTTGTAATCTTATAACCAAGCTCTTCAGAAATATCGTTTTGCATTACTAGCATAGCACCTACAGAAACTGCAGGCGTATCCACGTCAGAACCGTAAGTTCCAGCAGGAATTACTTCTTTTGCATAGTACGGATATTTCTCAATTAGCTCATCTGCTTTTGCATCTTCAACAGGAACAACAAACACTTCAGCCACCGCGTTTAGACCTTCAACAGCACCCGTTGGAGTTCCAGCCGTGATGAATGCCGCATCGATTTGTCCAGCTTGTAGACTCTCTTGAGACTCACCAAAGTCAAGATTTTGAGGTTTGATGTCTTTCATTGTTAAGCCGTGAATTTCAAGTAATTGCTCAGCGTTTGCATACGTACCTGAACCTGGCGCTCCTACTGAAACACTTTTACCTTTTAGATCTTCAAATGTTGTTATATTGTTTTTCTTCAGTGTAACCAATTGAACAGTTTCAGGATATAGTGCACCGATCGCTGATACTTCATCGATTACTTCTCCGTCAAACATCATTTCACCTTTAGATGCATAGTATGCGATGTCTGTTTGAACGAATGCAATTTGCGCATCTCCGTCTTTTAGTGCTGTCATATTTGCAGCCGACGCTTGAGATACTTCAGCAGTTGTTTTGATACCTGTTTCTGCGGTAATGAATTCAGCAAAAGAACCGCCTAGTGGATAATACGTTCCTTGTGTTCCACCTGTTAGCAAGCTCAAGAATTTGTATTCTTGCTCAGTCTTACCTCCATCTTTGCTTCCATCTGCATCCTTGTCTCCATCTGCTTTTTCATCATTTCCACAAGCAGCTAGAACTAGAAGGGCAAACATGGAAACTAGCGCCAATAGGCGAAGTGAGTTTTTCTTCATCCGACAATCTCCCCTTTTCTATTTTATTCATAGACATTATCATTCTACCATGAAAGCGCTTTAGATTGTCAATATTTTAGTATAATCATCCAATTCCTTAGTCTATCAGAAAAGAGTGTCACTATCGTTCTTCAATCGCTCTAATAAATTACAAAAGAATTTATACAGTGACTGGTATGAGATTTACGCTTACTGCAAGCCCCCGGAAGCATAACAGCATACTCCCTACTCACTTCTATAACCAAAAAAGCACAAACACCCTATTTCTCGTGTCTGTGCATTATTGACTATATTAGCCGTTGCCGTTTTGTACATCCTTAAACGTTAAACCCGCTTCTTGTAAGTCACGCGTCCTATGTGCAATTCGTGACGATGCACAAGCCGCCACACTCGCAACAAGATCATCTAAGAACGTATGGATACCAATACCTTTTTTTGTGTCCAATTCATTAATAATTCCAATCTTATTCTTATCCAAATGTCCGAACGTTGTTACCGCGATCGACCCATACGTATATACGGCCCCCAATGCGATTGTCTCATCAACGCCGAACAACCCTTCATCCGACTCAACAATTTGCTGAAGCGGTGCAGATAGTTGACCTCTTTCTGCAATTTCATCTAATTCTACACCTACTAGAATCGCATGTTGTAACTCCCGTTTACGCAATACTGCTTCAACAGAATCGATACATTGAGCGAGAGATAGTCCTTTATTATAAGGTACCTGCATTTCATAAACGATTTTCGCAATATCTTCAATTTTAACCCCACGACGGATCAACGCATCTTTCGTTGCTGCCGTCACTACATCTGAATGAACTATATTTTTATCTGCTGCCATATTACTTTCCCTCTCTTTCCACACACGATTATATTTCACTAGCTTTACACTAGTACTTATCGGTATGATATTTACTAAGTGTACATTATTTTGGGAGGTCCTACAAAATGAATCCAGGTAAGATTGAAGAAATCTGCTTTTACAGCAAAGAACTGCAAGAAGAAATGGAGCTATTGCTTTATTTGCCCTCTCGCTACTCACCACTTTATAAACATAACATTATACTAGCGTCGGACGGAAAAGATTACTTCCAGCTAGGTCGGATCGGTCGAATAGCAGACGAGTTAATGGAAGAAGAGTTGATTGAACCCGTCATCATCGTAGGTATTCCTTATAAAACTGTGGAAGAACGCAGACGACTGTATCATCCTGAAGGAGACCGCCACGAAGCATATATTCGTTTTCTTGCACATGAATTAATCCAGTATATTGATGAAACATACCCAACATACCAAATCGGTTCAAGTCGTATGCTGATCGGAGACTCATTAGCGGCATCTATCTCTTTACTCACCGCTTCGAAATATCCGAATTGTTTTGGAAAAGTTGTTTTACATTCACCATTCGTTAACAAGCATGTACTGGACGCTGTTCAATCCATTAAAGATCCTTCTGCCTTATCGATTTATCATGTAATTGGCAAACAAGAAACCTACGTCCCTACTACTGCTGATGGGCGCTTGGACTTCTTGACTCCTAATCGAGAGCTTCATCAATTGATAAAAGAAAAAAGATTTCCATACTTTTATGAAGAACTTGAAGGTGACCATACATGGAAGTCTTGGCAGCCAGATATCCGACGAGCTCTGCTTGAAATTAACAGTCTTTAGTCTTAACATAAGACAAGTCGGGCTATTCTCTGATATACTGAAACGGACGAGTTCAAAATAAATCCATTCACAAGGAGGCAATCTAAATGAAATACGGCATTGTTGCATTCCCTTCAAAAAAACTTCAAGACACAGCAAATGGGTATCGCAAGAGATATGATCCGCATTATGCACTGATCACACCCCATATGACGCTGAAAGATCCGTTCGAGGCGAATGATCAGGAAATTGAAGAAGTCGCAAAAGCGTTGAAAGAAATCACGATCAAGAACAGCCCTTTTGAGTTAAATGTCACAAAAGTAAGCACGTTCGCTCCTACTACGAATACGATTTATTTCAAGGTTACTCCAAATGATGAATTACTTTCTTTGCATAAAGATCTGAACGTAAACTTTTATGAGAATGCATCCAATTATGCATTTGTACCACACATCACAATTGCTCAAGAATTAACTTCTGGAGAACACGATGATGTAATTAATCAAATAAAAATGGTTGGAGTCGAACATTTAGAAGTTATCGACCGCATCCATTTATTATACCAACTAGAAGACGGCTCTTGGACAGTGTATGAAACATTCCGTCTAGATCGGAATTCTTGATTTGTTGATGACAGTGAAGATTGTTACAGATGAACAAGGTAGGGAGGATGCATATACTGTTCGTAAAAAAGTGTTTGTAGAAGAACAGGGTGTACCTCTGAATTTGGAACTAGATGAATACGATCAAGACGCTACACATTTCGTCGTTTATGATGAAGAGAATCACCCCATTGGTGCTGGCCGAATGAGAGGCCTCGTAAATGCACACGGGAAAATAGAAAGAATTTGTATCTTAGCAGAACATCGCGGAAAACATATCGGTAAGTTGATTATGAACACACTAGAAGAACATGCTAGAAAACACTCTATGAAAAAACTTCTTTTGAATGCACAATCACATGCTGTACCTTTCTATGAAAAACTAGGATATGTCGTGACATCGCCTGAGTTTATGGACGCAGACATTCCCCATCGAGCAATGGAAAAAAACTTGCTCGATGAATAGCTTTTTGCTAGACAACTAAAAAAACCTTGTCAACCCTAGGGCTGACAAGGTTTTTGTTCTTTTATACATATGCATTAATAGATAATCCTTTACCTACTACTTCTGCAATCGCAGGAGATAGTTTTGCTGGATTCGGAGCAATGAATCCGTTTTTTGCTAAAGATTGAGGTGCACGCTTCATGTTTCTTTCTTCCATTTGCTCTTTATGGCGCCGGTCTTCTTCCTGTAAAACATCTTCCCAATAGTTGGATTCCTCATTATTTAGTCTTACTGGACTTATTCGATCAATATAAGCGAAATTATGGGGTTGGTTGTTCATTCTTTCCGCATATTGTTGAGATTGAAAGTTCTGGATCGGTAAAATATAGCCCATGATGTGCACCTCCTTTGATTTCATCGTTTATTTATACTATATCCAAAAACGAACATTTATAAACCTCGTTTCGGAAATTCTTTTACTTTCCGCCTAACATATGGTTAATGTCGTTTAAATTCAGTCCTTTTCCACTTTGAATGATTGAATTCACGAGTTCATCTTCCACATGCTGCGGTACATCCTTATTAGCTAACTGACTTACTTTTTGTATGATTTTTCTCACTTGACGTTCATCTTTAAAATCGGCAAATTGGATAGCATTAGCTAATGCAAATACTTCTTCCATCGGCACACCTGTCTTAGATTCTATTTTTCGAAAGAACGAATCGTTCATCTATCAATCTCCTCCTTAGAAGTAGCTTCTGCCTACAATAATCAGCAAAATAAATAGGACGACGATTAATACGAACGAAGAACCACCATATCTTTCTCCACACCCTCCGCCGTGTCCATAATAACCTTGACCCTGAGATGGGAAACATCCATACATAAAAACCCCTCCTTCCTTCTTCTCTACCATATGCAGAGAAGGAGGAATTGGAGAGGGCATTTTCAAACATTTCCTTTTGAAGTAAATAGCAAAGCACCTATTAATCCGAAAATAATAGCAGCACTGATACCTGAACTTGTCACTTCGAACATACCCGTTACCACACCTATCAAGCCATGCTTTTCTGCCTCTGCTAGCGCTCCATGGGTTAAAGCATTTCCAAACGACGTAATCGGAATGGTAGCGCCTGCACCCGCAAAGTCGATCAAAGGCTCATACAAGCCGAAACCGTCTAAAATAGATCCCGCGACTACTAAAGAACATAGTGTGTGTGCGGGGGTCAATTTCGCCACATCCATCAACAATTGTCCAATGACACAGATCAAACCACCTACGATGAATGAAGTAATATAAATAGATATCAATAGACACTCACCCCATCCATTGTGACTTCAATTGCATGCGCGATACATGGAATACTATCTCCCTGTTGATAGGTCAGTGGGGATAATAGGGCACCTGTAGCGATGAGCAACACCCGTTTATACTCTCTCTTTTGTAATTTGTTATAAACATCTGACAGAAACACAGCTGCTGAACAACCCGAGCCACTTGCTCCTGCATTAAAAGAAGGATCATTTCCGTAAAACTCTTCACCGGCATCTCGAAAATTTTTCGTATGAGACAAACCATTTTCATTCGCTAGAGCTTTAAAGATTTTAAAGCCATTACTGCCTAAATCACCAGTAATAATCGTATCGTAGTCATCAATTGTTTTTTTATGTCCTTTCAAATGACAAGACAATGTTTCCATTGCAGCAGGT
Organism: Sporosarcina sp. GW1-11; assembly: GCF_033088395.1. Classification (NCBI taxonomy): domain Bacteria; kingdom Bacillati; phylum Bacillota; class Bacilli; order Caryophanales; family Caryophanaceae; genus Sporosarcina; species Sporosarcina sp. GW1-11. Next base: position 259,935 of record NZ_JAPMIW010000001.1, read on the forward strand.
GCCATCGCAGCCCCCATATTCAAAGGATCTGTCATTCCCATATCTACCACTTTACCAACAGTTGCACAGCAAATCGATGGGTTCCCTTCCTTATGCTGGCCTATTAAAACAGCACCTGCCGCGGTTACCGTCCATTGTGCAGTGGCCCCTTTTTGTGAACCGTACGCTAGTGGATAGCGGAATTGCCTTTCGATTGCATTATGTTGACTTGATGAACCAGCAATCAGCCATCTCGCCTGCTCTGCATCTGCAAGTAACGCAGCCGTTATCATAGAAGAAACCGAAGTCGCACAAGCCGCAAACATCCCTATGTACGGTATACCTAGTTCATGCGCTGTGAAGTTCGAAGGCGTCATTTGATTTACTAAATCCCCTGTTAAAAAGAAATCAATTTTATCGATGGTCTTTTTTTCTTTACTCAGTGCAATCATTACTGCATCGTACATTAGCTGTTTATGTCCGTGTTCATTTGTCGACAAATCACAGCGTTCATCTTCATACGCTTTATCGAATTGCTCAGCAAAGACGCTTTTCTTCTTTTCTAAAGGTCCGGCCGTCACGCCTGTTGAATATAGACTTGGCATAGAAGAAAAAGTAAGAACTCCATTTTTCACCATGACACGACACCAAATTTCACTAGTATTGTTTTTATAAGTGCAACGATGAAAGCTGAAAACACACCAAATAAAATGACTGATCCTGCTAACTTAAACATATTGCCTCCTACTCCTAGCACATAACCCTCCGATTTATGCTCAATTGCAGATGACACTACCGCATTTCCAAACCCTGTTATAGGAACGGAAGCGCCTGCTCCACCAAACTGTGATATTTTTTTATACAATCCAAAACCAGTTAATAACATAGAGATAAAGATCATTGTAGCAACTGTCGGATTGCTCGCTGTTCGTTCTGTAAAATCAAAGTACGTAATATAAAAAAGTGCGATACACTGCCCAGTCAAACAAATCGAACCACCTACCAAAAAGGCTTTGATGACATTTTTAAGAATAGGAGTTTTTGGGGATAGTTCTTTCTCTAAATGAGCATACTTTTCTTGTTCCATTAGGTTTGCTCCTTTGCGATGGATTTGATTTCATCTATTTTCTTTTGATAATTTTTCGAATCTCCTTTTTTTATCAACTGATCCGTCTCCAACAACACCTTACTATCTGCTGAAACAGTAACTTCTAAATCCGGATATTCTTTTTTCAATTCCTTTTTAATCCTATTCGCAATCTTTTTCTTTTGGAATCTTGAGAATGTGTTTACACGGATTCCTACAATCAAGTCCTCTTCGTGTAACAAAGCAACTGCCAACTTGACATGCTCATTACTGTCAAGCGCTTTTTCTAAGGGAACTGTATCATGAGTCGTGGTGTTTTCAATATACGTTCCTTTTTCACTACAACCTGTTAGTAACAAACTGACTAGCAACAGATATAATAGTTTTTTCAAAACTGTCGCCTCCCTTCTGAACAGTATGGAATATTCGTTAACGATTTATGCATATCTGTGCAAACGCCCTACCCTCTTTAGTACTTGCGCATAAGGTATAGAGAACGATAAACAGGAGGTGGACAGTAGTGGGATGTGAAAGAAGAGAATGTAATTTTGATGGTTGTCATAAGTCCAATTGTATTTGCGAGGTCGTACGTTATATTAAACGCGTCCAGAGCACGAGTCCAGAAGTGGATTGTGTAGAGTGCGATACAGATTGTTTCATGGCGCCATTAGGCAGTTTGGTCAGTCCGGTACGAGGGCGTGTGAACACTCGCGTATTTAGTCTACTGACAGATGATGGGGATTATTTCAAAGGGGTATTCAGAGGCGGTAAAAAGTCAAAACCGCATCCAACATCAACTAGCTGTGTCTCTGTATTCTTCAGAGTACAGACAGTATTTGACTCGTGCTGTGCAACGATTCAAGTATTACAACCGTTATACAACGACAATCCATTCGACATCTATGATAATGGTAAGGTTTGCTTGGAAAAGGTTTGTAAAGTGAATGGTTTCGGACCAACTAACACTTGTTTAACAGTAGATTTAAGTTGCTTCTGTGGTATTCAATGTATCGATGATGTCTATATTGATTTCTGCGATGAAGCGTAAATAGGTTTTAGCACCACTGCTTGCAATGCGAAAAAGCGAACTCTAGTTAATAGAGTTCGCTTTTTAAAATTATAGAGTGAATGATTGCTGTTTCCATTTGATATCCCTAATATCACTAATGACCACCGAAATAAGCTCTTCATCTTTCTTCATCCATAACAAGTTATGATCTACTTCATGGATTTTCCCTTTTATCACTTGCACGTCAGTCACGACTTCGATCGGTTGATATAACTCTTTGCGAAACGGATGGTCTAAATACTCCAAGTTTTGCTGAATATGTGGAATTACCAACAACTTCTCTTTTACAGGATCGTCCAGTACAGGTGGCTCTATTCTCCTCTCTACGTTTCTTGTGTGCTCCATTTCAAAAACAGACGTGCTCTCTTCTTCAGGTACAGGTTTATAAATATACTTCCTAATCACCGGACTGTTAACAAACAATAACGGCTCTTCATGACGCATCTTCATCACATCCTTTTCGTCTAGCATATGTAATCAAAAAGCCTAACGTTCCAAGAACAACAAAAAAGCACCCATCGTTCACAAGGAGCCGATGAATGCTGTTGCTAAGCCAAGATAGATAATAATACTAATAACATCATTAAGTGTTGTGATGAATGGACCTGAAGCGACTGCCGGATCCACTTTGATTTTGTGCATAAATAATGGAATGAATGATCCAGAAATTGTAGCGACAAAGATGGACACAAGTATAGCTGCTCCAACCAATAACGCGATAATTAGTTCATGTTTCCAAACGAATATTAATAATATGACAAATATCGCACAGACCAAACCAGTAATTAGCCCAGTACCGGCTTCTCGAATGAGTAACTTAAATTTACTCTCGTCTTCAATATCTCTTGTCGCAATACCGCGGACCGCAACAGCCAATGATTGCGTACCACTATTTCCAGCAGTTCCTGCAATTAGCGGAATGAAGACCGCTAACAAAGCGACTTGAGAAATTGTTTCAGTAAATAAATCAATTAAATTAGCTGTTAACATACCTAGAACGATCAATGTGATCAACCAAGGTATTCGTTTCTTAGCTGCAGAAAAAGAGTTCTTATCAAATGTATCCATCGTAGAGACACCGGCAAGTTTGGAATAGTCATCCGATGCTTCTTCATCAATAACGTCGATAATGTCATCGACTGTAATAATACCTAAAATATGTTGTTGGAAATCAACAACAGGAACAGCTAGGAAATTATAATCCTGTATTGTTCGCGCAACGTCTTCTTGGTCATCAGAAACGGAAACACTAACTACACGATCGCTCATAATATCCCGAATTAACGTGTCTTCATCTGCAATGATCAAGTCACGAAGCGAGACGACACCTGTTAGACGTTGACTATCGTCTACTACGAAAATATAGTAAACCGTTTCAGCGCTTGGAGCTTCACTACGCAAAATTGTCATCGCGGAACGAACGGTTGAATTCTCAGATACTGTGACAAATTCCGTCGTCATGATTGATCCAGCTGTATATTCTTCATAGTGTAGCAATGCTTTAATCTGAATCGCTGCTTCTTTATCCATTAACGTTAGATAACTAACGACTTGCTTTTTATCAAGTTCTTTCAGGACATCAACTGCATTATCCACAAACATGTATGAAATCATTTCTGCAGCGTAAGTCGCATCCATCTCTTCAAGGAACTGTTTATATTCATCTTCCTCAATTTCACTTGTCTCAAAAACCTCCGCAAGTTCTCTTGGTGATAAATAAAAATACATTAATTCCCGAAGTTCTGCACCAACTTCTTCATAAAAAATTGCACGATCATACGGGTGAAGAGCCAAGTATTCTTGTCTAAACGCATGGATATCTTCCTCAACAAGTAACGATTTCAACTTCGCTTCATCCAAGACCTTTTCATTTTTCAGTTCATCTAGTGGGGTTACCATGATTTCACACCGTCCCTTCTACGCTTATAGGACGCCCCTTACTCAATAGCGTACTATAATTATTTCCTTAAAAATTATTATACTAGACTGCTTCAAACTTCGTTAGAAGAATCTAGATCATTTTTAATCATACGCTACTTAGCACTTTGTTGTAAAAATGCATTCAAATCTTTAGGTAAAGGACTTTCGAACGTCATACGTTCCTTCGTGAGTGGATGAAGGAAACTGAGGGAAGAACAATGCAATGCCTGGCGTGCAAAGTTACAATCTGTAGCCTCATATAAATCATCGCCAACTAACGGATGACCTAGCCACTGCAAATGAACACGAATTTGATGTGTCCTTCCTGTATGCAATGTTAATTCTACAACAGTAAATTCACATGAATCATGAACATACGTCCCTTTCACCAACACATCTGTCTTCGCATACTGCCCATCTTCACGCACTGTTCGCTCAATGATACTTCCAACCTTCCTACCAATGGGTTGCTCAATCGTCAAAAAAGAGGAAGTGATTCTACCTTCTACGAACGCTACATAGCGCCGCTGAAAAACATTTTCATTCATCTGCTTACTCAACAGATGATGGATATGCCGATTCTTCGCTACACAAATGACACCGGACGTATCCGTATCAAGTCTCGTCACTATATGTGCAGTAGAAGGAACCCCTTCTGCTTCAAACTTTCCACAGACGAAGTTTGCTAGTGTGCCCGAAGGATGATTACGTGAAGGGATCGTACTTTGACCAGCAGGTTTATCGAGTAATAAAATCGTCTCATCTTCATATAAAATGGACATCTCTCCAACCTCTGGCGTGAGCCCTTCGCTTAACTGCTCAGGTGGAAATACAATCGTCACCTGATCGCCTGCTTGTACGATATAGCGAACGTTTTGATGCTGTCCATTGACCAAGATCGAACCACCTGTGTATTTAATAGCCGTCAATGTAGTCTTGGATATTTCTTTCTTCGTCAAAAAATTACGGAGCATCATGGTCTCTGCCACTTCAAAGTCTAATTGAAATAAAGTCTTAGTTTTTCTTTTCATCATCTTCACGTTCAAAGATTAAATCACTCGCCACGAACGATTCATTTACTCGCATCCAGAAAGGAAACGGTCTAAAACGAGCAAACCCCATTTTTTCATTGGCCACTTTGTATTCAATTGACTTTACATCTTTATGAAGCAATTGCAGGTGATCCACTGTGACCATGAAGTCTGGACCTTTTACCGGCGTCAACGTGCACACATGATGATCGGGCAAAATAAGTGGTGAACCTACTGTACGGAAAACACGGTTATTAATAGAAGCCATTTCTGTCAGTTGCATAGACGGTAACGAAGGATGGATAATCGCTCCACCAAGTGATTTACTATATGCAGTAGACCCTGAAGGTGTTGACATACAAAGCCCATCTCCTCTAAAGCGTTCAAAATGTTCACCATTTAATTCTACGTCCATTACCAATGTCACATCAGGTGATTTCACCGTAGACTCATTTAGCGCCAAATAAGAAGCACTTTTTTCGGAATGTCGATAATTGATCGTTACTTCGAGCAATGGATATTCAACTACTTCAAATTCCTGTCGAGCAATCAAAATAACTAACTTCTCAATTTCAGAAGGTTTCCAATCGGCATAAAAACCTAAATGCCCTGTATGAATCCCAACAAAAGATGTTTTATCTAGTCGGTGTATGTATTTATGGAAAGCATGTAGTAACGTCCCATCTCCACCAATCGACAACACAATATCCGGCTCTTCTTCATCGTACTTCAAGCCAAAATCTCGTAAATAAACTCTTGCTTCTTTCATCAACTTATTCGAAATCTCATCGTTTCGCGACTGAATTGTGAACTTCATTAGGTCACTCCCCTTCCTTTTCTGAAATTCAATAGCCATTATTAATCAACCTGCTCTAATACTGGTTGAAATACTTCTTCAACCGCAGCGCTGAATTCTTCACCATAATTATGATTACCCTCAATATTGAAAATCAACGCCTGTAGTTCTTCTTTTAACCCTTCCATAGGAAGCGTCTCTTCATTACACACTAAAATGGGGTGAGCATCTTTTAGAAGTACGTCTACTAGCCCATTCCAGCTATCTTGCGAAAAATAAGCATAGCGATATCCCGACTCATGATCAAATACATAAACGAATGAATGTCGGTCTGTGTCAGTCAGCATTTTTCCGGTTGGCGTACCTAAAGGCCACTCCGCATCAGGATTTAAAATGAAGTGTATTTCATTACCCTGCTGATCTATATTTATTATTTTATTTTGCCTATCCAAGTTGACCACTTCCTTAAATAAAGTCTTTACGTTCAGTCTACCATATGCCACTCATTGTTGCATTTTGTAATTGCCCATTCTGCAACGAAAATTGGTATAATGAAGATGAACAAACTTATTAAAATTAAAACTTCTTAATATATAGGAGGAATGAGTATGAGCCTACCCCCACTAAACATGCGGTTACTTCTTGAACTTAATACATTACAGACTCTCGGAGCGGTACAGTCTTTCGGTACTAGATCATCGGGTGACTCCAATGAATTCCAGTTATTACTTTCACAATTGATGACTGAAAGCACAATGGGCCGTGTCCAAACGCCTTCATTAGCAAATGACAGCCTACTTTACCAAGGCGAGGCCTATACACCATCGATTTTACCTGCCATCTCCCTACCTATCCCCTTACCTGAAACTAGCACGACAGGAAAAGGACAATACGGAGATATTATTAAAGAAGCAGCAACTACATACCAACTGCCCGAGAAATTGATTTCAGCAGTCATCAAGCAAGAATCTAATTTCAACACCCACGCCACTAGCTCTGCGGGTGCAGGCGGGCTTATGCAACTCATGCCAGGCACAGCAAAATTCCTCGGTGTCACTGACCGCTTCGATCCAAAGCAAAACATCATGGGCGGTGCCAAATATTTACGCAGTATGCTTAATCAATTCGGATCGATTGAAACAGCTCTAGCCGCATACAATGCTGGACCAGGAAACGTTAAAAAATATGGCGGAATCCCACCGTTTAAGGAAACACAAAACTACGTAAAAAAAGTCATGCACTACTACGGACAAAAGGTTTGAACGCAGTAAATTTCTCAATTACAATCAGCTAGTTGAATTCCTTCATCTACATACGGTTGACCTAGTACAATCACCCACTAAAATTCAACTGCTATATAACAATTTTTTATAAATAAGCTCTTTTATTTGTATAGAAAATCGTTCGTTGATAGAATAAAGACACAGATGAATGAAGGGGTGTGAATGTGATGACCCGAAAACCAGTCATCCCTTTTGAGGAGATCGGCGAGAAAAGGTTAAGCGAACTAATAGAACGATTCTACGCAAAAGTGGCGGTGCATCCGGATCTCTATCCGATATTCCCTGAAGATTTAACCGAAACAATTCGGAAACAAAAACAATTTCAGACACAATATTTAGGGGGCCCTAACCTGTTTACAGAAGAACATGGCCATCCCATGATGAAAGCACGACATATGCCGTTCCCTATTACACCTACTCGCGCGAAAGCATGGCTAGCATGCATGGCGGAAGCAATGGATGAAGTAGGACTGGAGGGACCACTGCGTGATGTCTATTACCAGCGCCTTGTCTTAACAGCCAATCATATGGTAAATAGGAACGAGGAGGAAGACGAGTGAACTATCTAACTGCTATCGATGATACGTTACACTATTCTGCTTCAGCAAAGCCCATTGAACTTTATGTATTTTTAGATCCTTACTGTAAGGATTGTTGGTCACTGCAGCCAATCTTACGAAAATTGCAAGTCGAATACGATCATTACTTCACGTTAAGAATTGCGTTGCGAACGCCATTACCTAAACTTAACGTTCCTTACTTATGCGATTCAAAAGATTCTAGCCCTACTAAAAGCTCCAATCCTTGTTTTCCAAGTATCGCTGTCAAAGCTGCTGAATTCCAAGGAAAACGAGCAGGATTTCGCTATTTATCCTGTTTATTAGAGTATTCATTCTTAAAAAAACGAGATGTATCCTCTTTTTCAGTACTTGTGGAAATTGCGGCACGCATCAATATTGATGTGGATGAATTTATTGCAGACTTCACATCTGCGGAAACGTTGCGCGCATTACAAGTAGATATGTTTCTAGGTAATGAAATGGAAGTTGCCGAAGCCCCTACTTTTGTCTTTTTTAATAGTAATATTGAAGATGAAGGCTTGAAAGTAAGTGGTCGCTATGATTATGCGATTTATGAACAGATTTTAGAGGAATTGATCGGTGGACAAATCTTACCTGATATGCCTCCATCCATCAGCTCCCTATTCAACCGCTTTGACTTACTAACGACTAAGGAAGTAGCTGAAATCTATCAAATTACCGAAAAAGAAGCAGAACGCGAACTAAAGAAGCGTCTGCTAAAGCAACAAATCGAACGTATTCCATTTCAAGATCGTACATTATGGCGCAAAAAACAGCATGACTGCTCTCTATATTAAACAGCACTTTTAACCAATCCAAAGCCTTCCGTATGAGGGCTTTGGATTTTATTTTATATAAGCTAATGTTTGTGGTAAAGATACCGTTACTCTTCGTTTCATCAGTGTATACTTCTAAAGATAGTGAAGCGGAAGTTCCGTCGATCACTGCAAGTAGGCCTTAAACTGTTTGGAGTTGGTATCCAAATATTATTATTTTCACACAAAAAGAAAAGAGCATTCTCTCCTGGGGGGGAGTGAATACTCTTTTTCAAAGGGAATGGGAGAAATGTTCACGTTCAAACAAAAGGGGTGTATGTTTGGTATGTGATTTATTCCACAACATAACCATATCATAAATGACTTATGAGTTCAACAATTTACATCGATTGTACACAAAAATCGATACATATTGTCGAAATATACAGTCTTTGATTACCCTCTCTTTTCCAATAACCGTTCCAGTTCCTCTAATCTCTCTTCAAAGACACGACAAGCCTCTTCAATCGGCTGTTCTGAAGTCATATCAACCCCTGCTTTTTTCAATACTTCAATTGGATAATCAGAAGATCCAGCTTTCAAGAAGTTAGAAATATAACGTTCAACTGCCGACTCTCCTTCTTCAAGGATTTGCTTGCTCAGTGCTACTGCCGCACTATATCCTGTTGCATACTGGTAAACATAATAATTGTAATAGAAGTGTGGTATACGAGCCCATTCCAGACCAATTTCTTCATCATTTACTATAGCATCGCCATAATATTTCTGATTCAGCGCATGGTATTCTTCCGTTAACTTTTCTGCTGTCAAAGGCACACCTTCTTGATCAAGCACATGAATTAAGTGTTCAAATTCAGCAAACATCGTCTGTCGGAATACAGTCGCTCGGAAGCCATCTAACCAATGGTTGAGTAAATAAATTCGTTTGTCTTTATCTGTCGTCACTTTCAATAAGTGATCGTTCAATAAAGCTTCGTTTACAGTAGATGCCACTTCCGCTACAAAAATCGAATAACCACTATAAATAAACGGCTGATTTTTACGTGAATAATAACTATGCACACTATGACCAAATTCATGCGCTAGCGTAAACAAGTTATTTACATTGTCTTGCCAGTTCATCAAGATATACGGGTTCGTTCCATACGAACCAGATGAATACGCCCCTGAACGTTTTCCTTTGTTTTCACGAACGTCTACCCAACGGTTCTCAAGACCTTCCTTGACGATTGAAGTGTAGTCTTCTCCTAACGGGTGGAAACTTTCTAACATCGTATTTTTTGCTTCTTCATACGTGTATTTAATTTCTGTATCTTCAACAAGTGGTGTGTAAATGTCCCACATATGCATTTCATCCAACTGCAAAACTTTCTTACGTAACGCTACGTAGCGGTGTAGTAAGTTTAAGTTTTTATGGATTGTGGAAACTAAGTTCTCATACACTTGTTCTGGAATATGATTGCCTGATAAAGCCGCGTGTCTCGCAGAAGTGTATTTTCTAATTCTCGCTTTGACATTATGCGCTTTGACGTTTCCGCTTAGTGTCGATGCAAATGTATTTTTAAATTCACCATATTTCGCATACATTTCTTTGAATGCTGCTTCTCTAACTTTGGCATCTTTACTTTCCAAGAAACGTGAATAACGACCATGTGTTAGTTGAATTTCATTGCCTTCTTCGTCTTTTATTAATCCAAACGTCAAATCCGCATTGTTTAGCATGCTAAATGTTTCGGCAGAATTGCCTGTTACCTCTGAAAGTTGTGCCAGTAATTCTTCCTGCTCGGCAGAAAGAATATGCGCGCGCTCAGCATTCAATTCTTCAAATTCTTGTTTATATAGACGTAAACCTTCATGAGATTCAATTGTTGCGTTCAATTGCGCTTCGTCTATCGCAAGCAATTCAGGTGTGAAATAAGACAATGCCGTAGACACTTTTACGACTAAAGACTTAATGCGCCCATCCATCGCCTGATAGAAACCATTCGTTGTGTCTTGGTCTGTCTTCAAGTGTGCATACGTGTACAATCTACGTAAACGTTCAGCTAGCTTATCCCGATAAGTTAGTGCTTCAAATAGTGGTCTTGCCCCATTACCAAGTGTTCCTTTATACTGTTCAGCTTCGTTCACCATTTCTTCGATTTTACGGTATTCTTTATCCCACGCTTCATCTGAAACGAAGATATCCTCTAAGCGCCAAGTTTCCTCTTCAGATACTTCGTCACGCGTTAATACTTTATGTTCATTCGTCAATCAAATTCCTCCTTCAGCCTGTTACCCATAATTGATTCCACTATATTTTCTCAATACTTCGCATGCATTGCAAGAAAACGCCCCAAAAGGATTTCCTGAACGTAGTTACCGCCTAAGTATTTATCCAGTCGATAGATATCTATGCGTTCTTGACGCAAAAAATCCACATAGTTTACGCAAGCTTCCAATTGTTTTTCATCATCCCCTTCAAACTTTTTTATGAAGGAACGATAAAATGAGCGATCCAATTGAAATGGGGTCCTTCGTGTTTCACGCATAGCCGCAATTAGTAGAGCTTGCCATTCACAATCCGATTGCTTAAAAGTTTCCTGCCCTATCGTTGGCACACCGATCCATGTAGGTAGATGAATAGGTTGCACTCGCATTTCATAACACGCACGCAAAAATTGATTATGAACTCCTCTATGATTATACCCAATAACCGAACGAAGATACTTGCGGCGGGCTTCTTGATAGTGACGCGTAAGTTCTTGAACGTCTTTTTCAGCAGGTGCTGCTGGCAGTGCAAACGGGAGGGATTGATGACGTATACGCATGATTGAATGAAGCAAGGCATACGTAGATCCTTGGAGATGGATCATATGGCTGAGGTAATGGAATTGTTCGCTGGACGGATTGTACGTGAGAAGCAACGGCACACTACTACCTGTCCGGGCATGTGTGGGACGAATAAAAAATTGTTGAAATTGGGATAGACGAATGGAAAGTATATGAGCGGAAGACGAACGTATGGCGGGTGGAGTGATGATAATCCAGATGGGTTGCATATCAAGCATATGGTAGCCTTCGTTACGTTGTTGGACAAGTTCGAGAGGGATAACACTACATTGAAATTCGATCGGCACGTGCGTTTCTTGCCAAGTAACGAGTAGATCGGGTCTTTGACGAATGTCGGGTAGGAATGGTTCTAGCTTCACTTCGGTTTTGTGACGTAGGAAAAGTTCATGGAGTTGAGCTTTGCCGAGTAGATGGGTTGGGGATTCCCCTTCTGAGAAGCTTTCGCGGCAGTTGGTTTGTTGATAGTGTGCGAAGTGGGGAATGACGATATCGCCGACTTTTAGTTGTACTTTTTCTTTGCATTGGGAACAATAAAAAGTTTCGTTTTTACGCCACTCACGCAGTTCAGGAAGGGACATGTTTCTAGTCAATACGACTGTTTGTCCTTTGGCTGTGTGGGCTGTTAACAAATGACTCACGCTCCTTTTAACTATATTTTACGAATTGTCGGGCTATTTGGCAAGTGTTAGTTTCTTAGGGTGGATCGTTGCTCGACTCTTTTTCGATACTCGAGGTAGTAAAGGTCGGTTTCCTATCAACGCTTCGGCACGTGGGGGATTGCCTCCCACAAAGAGCCAACTAGCAAAGGGCGCTAGCTGTCTCTTCGTTTCGGCTGACCCCGCAGTTGTGCCTACGCTAGTGAGTACAGGGGAGATTGGATGGGTTTCTGTACATAGGAAAACCAGTTTGTGATGTGACGTAACTCGACTCTTTATCGTTACTGAAGTTGGTAAAGGTCTGCTTCCTATCACCGCTGCGGCACGTGGGGGATTGCCTCCCGTCATGAGCCAACAAGCGAAGGGCGCTAGTTGGCTCATGGCTCCGGCTGACCCCGCAGTTGTGCCTACGCTTTTGAGTACAGTGTAATTTTGTAGTCTTAGGAACTTAGCGAATTTCACTTTTTGCCTTCAATGTACAAGGCTAACTAATAACTACACAAAAAACGAAGGCGCCTTACAAGCGGTAGGCGGAGCGATGAGACAGAGAGGCGATCTTCTTTCTGGCTCATCGCGGGAGCCATCCGCCAGCGCCGGAGTGGGTTCAGTGATGAATCACTCCCCTATGTACAGTGACGTTTTGAAGTGTCCAGAACTTACTAAATCCCTTACCAACTTCAAAAAGCTAGGCTATTTACTTCTCCTCACTAAACGAAGGCTCCTTACAAGCGCTAGGCGGAGCAATAAGACGGATAGGTGCACTTCCTTTCTGGCTCATTGCGGGAGCCATCCGCCAGCGCCGGAGTGGGTTCAGTGATGAATTACTTCACTACATACAGAAGCAGATCAACGTGTCTAGTACTTACTGAATCACTAACCAACTTCAAAGTGTTATGCCACTTACTTCCCCTCACTAAACGCAGCCACCAGCGATGATTTGGTTCAGTGACAAATACTATATATTCTTTAATTAGTTAATACAAAAAAGCTACCAGTTGCCTGGTAGCTTTTTAGAATGCTATGAGAAAAATTTATTTATTTGGGCGAAAACGTCGGACTCCATAACGACTGTACCGTATTCTTCTACCCGATAAATAGACATTTTAGACGGTGTACCGTATTCAGTAACTATACTCGCTATATCCTTGGCGCGTTTCTTCTCAATCAGAGAATAGTCGAAACGTAAGTTGAGATAATAACGATCTTCGAATGCAAAGATCTGCGATTCAAATGGATCTTCGAGTGAAATCATTTTAGAAGCTAACGGAATCAACTCATCAAATTCATTGAATACAAACAATCTGTTACTGATTTGCAATTCTTCTTCACTGTCATTTTCCTCTTCTTTGATTGCATCAAAAATTGGATCAAATAATTCTTCTGGATCTTCGATACCAAAAGGAAATTGTGAGGACTCTGCGTTTTTCGGTAGATGTGCACGCGTAACAATTACTTCAATACCTTCATTCATTGCATTGACTTGAATCCAAAGCGGACCTTCCACTTCAAACTCCGTATCGTCGCCAAGCTCATCCATCATATCCCAAAAAAGCTCTTCGCTTTTATCTCGATTATACCAAACGTCTTCTTTACTAAAGCCACGCTCTTCAATATCTCCATAAGAAAGATAAAACTTTACCGTGTTTTCGTTAATGCGCTCTATTTCCATCCCTTATCTCTCCCTTCTGTAGAACAGGCCCTCCCCTGTCATATGATGAACACTTACTTGCAATGCTTACTATTACTATATGTCGACACAACCAGTTTCGAAAGGGTTTATTACAATATACCTTTTTATACGTAAGCATTGAAGCAAAATGCCTAGAGGAATACAAGGGAATTTTCAATTCAAAAAAGCCGATAGGCACAAATGTATCCCGTGTCATCCCTATCAGCTTTGTATTAGATTAGTTAACCATACGCCGCGCTTCGAGCAGCTGATAGGCCCTAACTTTTCTCGGTAGGAATCGACGAATCTCATCTTCATTGTATCCTACTTGAAGTCTTTTTTCATCTAGAATGATTGGTCTTCTTAATAGACCTGGATGCTCTTGAATTAATTCATATAATCTTTGAAGTGGAAGACTTTCCACGTCAACATTTAGTTTTTGGAAGATCTTAGATCGTGTAGAAATAATTTCATCTGTTCCATCTTCAGTCATGCGAAGAATTTGTTTGATTTCTTGAATATTCAATGGCTCTGAGAAAATATTACGCTCAGTATAAGGAATCTCATGCTCCTCCAACCATGCTTTTGCTTTTCTACAAGATGTACAACTAGGTGATGTATAAAGTGTAACACCCATTCATTGACACGTCCTTTCCAATTGGCTTGCGCTCAGTTAGATTTAATATGTTTACAATTTAGTTTAGAATTATTATAATTTATCTTTACAATACCCATTATACACGTAATCATTCTCAATTAATATACTTTTTCTAAAAAAATTATACAGAATACAAACTTTCTCAAATTTCTACAAACCTTAAAAGAAACATGTAGTTTTCTGCGATAAATGCATATCTTCTTCTTTTATACCCAGTAATTAATCGTTTTAAACCTATGCAATAAAATAAAAGCATTCTCATTTAGATAAAATGTTTTACCATTCCTTCTCTTAATTATAGTACGTACAGATGTACTAAAAGGTTTCATTTTCCATCAATTACTTTTACTTTTTCTCAATAAAATTTGCATTGAGTGAAAAAAAGCTCTATAATTTTAAGCAATAAGCGAATGGCAATGAAGGAAAAAGTATTTTTGCCTCGGTTTTCTCAGAGAGCTTGTCTTAGGTGGAAACAAGCAAAACCGTACAAAAAGAATGGGCTCCTGAGCTTGATGGATGAACACGAGTAGTCCGTCACGTCTTCCCGCGTTAAGGGATTTGAGCGGCTTTTTATAAAGCAATTCGGGTGGTACCACGGTTACCTTTTCATCAATCGTCCCTATTTACAGGGATGACTGGTGTTTTTTTATGCCATTTTTTAGTTCTTTATTTATCAAAAGGAGGAAACACACTAATGAAAACAATTTTTTCTGGCGTTCAGCCAACAGGTGTCATCACTTTAGGTAATTACATCGGTGCATTCCGTCAATTTGTTGAGCTACAAAATGATGAGGACTGCATCTTCTGTATCGTCGATCAACACGCGATTACGGTACAACAAAATCCAGATGACCTTAAAAAAGCGATTCGATCACTAGCCGCTACATATATCGCAAGTGGTATCAATCCAGAAAAGTCCACGTTATTCATCCAGTCAGAAGTACCCGCACATGCACAAGCAGGCTGGATTATGCAATGCGTTTCATATATCGGTGAACTTGAACGCATGACACAGTTCAAAGATAAATCTGATGGCGCTGAAGGTGTCTCTGCTGCCCTATTGACATACCCACCATTAATGGCGGCCGATATTCTGCTCTACAATACAGATATCGTTCCAGTAGGAGATGACCAGAAACAACATTTAGAGTTAACACGGGGCTTGGCTGAGCGATTTAACAGTCGCTACGGTAAAGTATTGACCATTCCGACCGTTCGTATTCCTAAAAACGGTGCGCGTATAAAATCTTTACAAGATCCTTTAAAGAAAATGAGTAAATCCGATCCAAATAAAAAAGCGACGATCACTATTTTGGATACGCCAAAAGAAATTGAAAAGAAAATCAAAAGTGCTGTGACTGATTCAGAAGGTATTGTAAAATTCGACGTAGAAAATAAACCAGGCGTCTCAAACCTGTTGATAATTGAATCTTCATTGAGTGGTGTATCTATCGCCGACTTAGAAGCTAAATACGAAGGTCTTGGTTACGGAGCATTTAAAGCAGGTGTAGCCGAAGCAATTATCAAGCACTTAGAAGGTATCCAGAAACGTTATTATGAATTGATCGAGTCACCTGAACTAGACGAAATCCTCGACCAAGGTGCAGTAAAAGCAAATGCCATCGCAAGCGCCACTCTTAAAAAGATGGAGGCTGCGATGGGCTTGGGACGTAGACGGTAATTACTAGCAGTACAGTCGCTATAACGAGCAGCGTAAAATCGCTAGACTGTAGGATAAACAATAAAATTTGCCGATAGTCATAACCTAGCGCGGAGTAGTTTAAGTAAAAAAGTAAATTCGCGAGTGTAATAACAATGATGCAATAGCTTAATATGAATAATAGAAAACGCGTCACACGAATCCTCGTCCTTTATCATTTTCTTTCATCATATGTATAAGGATAGGCTAATTAGACGAGCATTCTTTTCAAAAGCCGAGTAAAAGTAAAAAGCCGCTAGAACATCTGTCAATGAACTTACTATGACAGTTGTTTTTTAGCGGCTCTATTTTACGAGTGGAAGGATTTAGTAACTTCAAGCCACTTCAAAAAGCCACTGTATATAGAGAAGTAATTCATCACTGAACCCACTTCGGCGCTGACGGATGGCTCCCGCAATGAGCCAGATAGGAAGAGCACCTATCCGTCTTATTGCTCCGCCTACCGCTTGTAAGGCGCCTGCGTTTAGTGAGGAGAAGTAAATAGCCTAGCTTTTTGAAGTTGGTAAGGGATTTAGTAAGTTCTGGACACTTCAAAACGTCACTGTACATAGGGTAGTGATTCATCACTGAACCCACTGCGGCGCTAGCGGATGGCTCCCGCAATAAGCCAGATAGGAAGGGCGCCTATCCGTCTTATTGCTCCGCCTACCGCTTGTAAGGCGCCTGCGTTTAGTGAGGAAAATAAATAGCATAGTATATTAAAGTTGAAAGGTTTAATTCGGTAAGTGCCAAAGCCCACTAAAACTACACTGTACTCATTAGCGTAAGCACAACTGCGGGGTCAGCCGAAACAAAGAGACAGCTAGCGCCTTTTGCTAGTTGGCTCTTTGTGGAAGGCAATCCCCCACGTGCCGTAGCGGTGATAGAAAGCTGAACTTTACTACCTTCAGTACCGGAAAAGTTAGTAAGGGCTTTAGTAAGTTCTAGACACTTCAATCCTCTACTTTATAAAGTGAAGTAATTCATCATTGTACACACTGCGGCGCTGGCGGATGGCTCCCGCAATAAGCCAGATAGGAAGAGCGCCTATCCGTCTTATCGCTCCGCCTACCGCTTGTAAGGCGCCTACGTTTTTTAAGTAGTAGTTAGCAAGTACATTGATGTCAAAAAGTGAAATTCAGTAAGTTTCAAAGACTACCAACACTACGCTGTACTCACTAGCGAAGGCACAACTGCGGGGTCGGCCGAAGCCAGGAGACAACTAGCGCGCCTTTTGCTAGTTGGCTCATGGCGGGAGGCAATCCCCCACGTGCCGAAGCGTTGATAGAAAGTTGACCTTTACTAACTTTAGTACCGTTAAAAAGTCGTGCAACGATCCAACACAAAATGGTTTACCTTTGTACCAAAGCCCACTAAAACTACTCTGTATTCAAAAGCGAAGGCACAACTGCGGGGTCAGCCGAAACAAAGAGACAGCTAGCGTCCTTTGCTAGTTGGCTCTTTGTGGGAGGCAATCCCCCACGTGCCGAAGCGATGATAGAAAGCTGACCATTACGAACTTCAGCACCCTAAAAAAGGCGTGCAACGATGCGACATAATCTTAGTAGTTCGTCAGCGATTCAGTAACTTCAAGCCACTTCAATTCGCTTCTGTATATAGGGAAGTAATTCATCACTGAACCCACTTCGGCGCTGGCGGATGGCTCCCGCTTGTAAGGCGCCTGCGTTTGGTGAGGGAAAGTAAGTAACATAGTGCGTTGAAGTTTAAAAGTGAATTTTATAATGTTCCAAAGCCTACAAAAACTACACTGTACTCACTAGCGTAGGCACAACTGCGGGGTCGGCCGAAGCCATGAGACAACTAACGCGTTCTTTGCTAGTTGGCTCATGGCGGGAGGCAATCCCCCACGTGCCGCAGCGATGATAGAAAGCTGACCTTTACTAACTTCAATAACGTAAAAAAGTCGAGCAACGACAAAAAAGAGCTGTAGCAAGAAGTTTAAAAAACTTCTCGCCCAGCTCTTTTCCAACACTTTATATCTTCTTAAACACCAACGAAGCATTATGACCGCCAAAGCCCAACGAGTTACTCATCGCATATGTGATATCCGCTTTACGCGCTTCATTCACCACATAATCCAAATCACATTCAGGATCTGGCGTTTCGTAATTCGTTGTCGGAGGAAGAATACCCTCCTGCAGCGCCTTCACAGTGAAAATCGCTTCAATTCCACCTGCCGCACCGAGCAAATGACCCGTCATGGACTTTGTTGAACTCATTGCTAATTTATACGCGTGATCACCAAACACCGTTTTAGCCGCCATCGTTTCAAACAAATCATTATATGGCGTACTCGTACCATGCGCGTTAATATAACCAACTTGTGTCGGCTCCACTCCTGCTTTAGCAAGCGCTTGACGCATCGCGCGAGCGCCACCTTCTCCACCTGGTGCAGGCGCAGTAATGTGGTGTGCATCTCCAGTAGAACCATAACCTACGAGTTCAGCATAGATTTTCGCTCCACGTTTAACCGCATGCTCATACTCTTCTAAAATTAGAATCCCAGCACCTTCACCCATTACGAAACCATCGCGGTTCTTATCAAATGGACGTGATGCTTTTTTAGGGTCTTCATTAAGCGACAGTGCAGTGCTTGCGATGAATCCTGCTACAGCAAGTGATGTAATAGGTGCCTCTGTTCCGCCTGTGATCATAACATCTGCATCCCCACGAAGAATAACTTCAAACGCATCTCCGATTGAGTTCGTTCCGGAAGCACATGCAGTTACCGAACAAGAGTTGATTCCTTTTGCGCCTGTGATAATAGAAACTTGTCCTGCCGCCATATCCGGAATCATCATTGGAACGAAGAATGGGCTGACGCGTCTATAGCCTTTTTCTTGAAACGTTAGGAATTGAGCTTCATGTGATTCCATTCCACCAATACCAGAGCCGATCCATACACCCGTACGCGGTGCTAGTTCTTCGTCTAAGACTAGATCTGCATCTTTCATTGCCATTAATGCGGAAGCAACCGCATAATGTGTGAAACGGTCCATTTTGCGAGCATCTTTACGTGAAACGTACTGTTCAATATCAAAACCTTTTACTTCTGCCATCGCACGTACAGGAAATTTTTCATGATCTAATCTTGTCATGATGTCAATTCCGGATTTGCCTTCAATGACTGCTTTCCAAGACTCTTCAGCTGTATTACCTACTGGTGAAACTCCACCGATTCCCGTTACCACTACACGTCTTTTTTCCAATGTTAAACTTCCTTTCTATCGTTAACTTTTATTTATTCGTTTGTTTACTTACCCCATTTTATACATAAGCCGCCCCATGTCAAGCCGCCACCAAATCCTACCAAGACAATAATGTCATCATCTTTAACGCGTCCTTCTGCAAGATCGTCTGATAATGAAATCGGAATAGATGCCGCGGACGTGTTGCCGTATTTATGAACTGTGCTTGACATCTTTTCGGTTGGTAGACCTAAACGTTCGCGTGAAGCTTCCATAATACGGATATTTGCTTGATGTGGAACTAAGTAATCTACATCGTCTTTCGTCAAGCCTGCTTTTTCTGCAACCGAAACCGCTGTTTCACCCATCTGACGAACCGCAAACTTAAATACTTCACGACCATTCATTTCGATGAACTCTTTACGGTGAAGATGTTTACCACCTGAACCATCTGCACCTAGTTCGAATGAAAGAATTCCTCTTCCTTCACTTACTTTTCCTACAACCGCAGCGCCTGCGCCATCACCGAATAAAACTGCGGTGTTGCGATCTTCCCAATTGACGATTTTAGATAGCTTTTCAACGCCTATCACAAGCACATAATCGTACGTACCCGCTTCGACAAATTGCTTTGCCGTCACGATACCATAAATAAATCCTGCGCATGCTGCAGATATATCCATCGCTGCTGCACCTGTTGCACCTAAACGTTCTTGTACCATCGTAGCAACTGATGGGAATGTATAATCCGGTGTTACTGTTGCAACTAGAATGAGGCCCAGTTGATCTGGGCGAATATTCGCTGCTTCAAGAGCATCTTTAGCCGCTTCGTATGCCATATCTGATGTATCTATAGTTTCGTCAGCAATTCTACGCTCTTGAATTCCTGTACGTGTACGAATCCATTCATCGGATGTGTCTATTCTTTTTTCTAAATCTGCATTTGTTACAATCGTTGGTGGGACAAACTTTCCAATCCCTAGAAGTCCTGCTTTCATATCATCTACCCCGTTCCTTATCATCTATTATTAGTACCTGGTGTTAATTATAGAAGAAAATCACTCGTTTTTCAATAAGAGGACACTTTTCCGTCAAAATTTCTGTATATAATCATTTCATCGTTCGGATAGGCTATGGTATGATGTAGATTGAAATAGACTAGTCGAGGTGAAAATCATGCATTATATTATGACATTTGTTTGGTCGTTCCTATTAGTATCGATGTTAAACTACGTTGCAGGTTCAATTGGTGGTACTGAATTTGACTTTATGGCGGGCGTTACCGTCTCTATCGTTTTGGCTATCTTTGTATTGGTTATCACAGCAATTATTCCAAACGATTCTCCAGCAGACGTTTGACATCCAAAAAAGCGTACGAACTGATATCAGTTCGCACGCTTTTTTTATATTATTATACGGGTTTTACAATCTGTACAACTAATTGTTCATCTTCCATCGTCAAGTGTATTTGCTCATGTTCTTGCAAACCACCTTTAATTACTTGTTTGGCAACCTTTGTCTCTACATATCGCTGGATAAAACGTTTTAATGGACGTGCTCCGAAATCAGCATCTGCCCCTTCTTTCACAATCCAATCCACTACGTCCTCATCATACGCTAACGTAACATCTTGTTGCTCTAAACGTTTTTCCAAATCTCCCAACATTTTGCGAGTAATCGCTTTGAAGGAATCAGTAGTTAGTGAATGGAAGATGATAATGTCGTCCATTCGATTCAATAACTCTGGCTTGAAGTGACCACGTAATGCTGCCATGATCAAATCTTCCTTAGCATGCTCATCATCTTCTAAGTCCCCATCAAGTAAGTACGCAGAACCGATATTAGATGTCATGATGACGACCGTATTCGTGAAGTTCACTAAACGACCTTGGCTATCCGTAATCCGTCCATCATCCAAAATTTGAAGTAAAATATTTGCTACGTCTGGGTGAGCTTTTTCGATTTCATCTAACAAGACGACCGCATATGGATTACGGCGAACGGCTTCTGTTAATTGACCGCCTTCTTCATATCCTATATATCCTGGAGGCGCTCCGACAAGTCGTGATACACTATGTTTCTCCATATATTCCGACATATCTATCCGAACAAAATGATCCTCCGAATCGAATAATGTAGCTGCCAACGTCTTCGCAAGTTCTGTTTTACCTACACCCGTCGGTCCTAAGAAGAGGAATGATCCAATCGGTTTATTCGGATCTTGGATACCTGCACGTGCACGCCATACAGCTTCTGTTACGAGTTGCACCGCATTGTCCTGTCCAATGACACGCTCTTTCAATGTTTCATGCAAACGCAGTAATTTCTCACGCTCACCTTCAACGAGTTTCGTAACTGGAATGCCTGTCCAACGTGCAACGATGGATGCTATTTCTTCCTCTGTCACTTCTTCACGCAATAAGCGGAGATCCTGACTACCTTCCAATGGACTTTCAAGTTCTTTTAATTCTTTTTCCAACGTTGGGATTTTACCATATTGTAATTCAGCGGCTGTATTTAAGTCAAAGCGACCTTGTGCTTCTTCTAGCTCTCTACGGTAGCGATCAAGTTCTTCACGCTTGCTTTGTACGATTTTTAACGCTGCTTTTTCTGAATCCCACTGCTCCCGCATATCTTTTGACGAATCTTTCAGTTGCTGCAACTCATCACGTAATGTTACTAAACGAGATTGACTCATAGAATCTTTCTCTTTCCGTAACGCTTGTTCTTCAATTTCCAACTGCATAATACGACGAGTCACGGCATCCAATTCTGACGGCATGGAATCAATTTCTGTACGAATCATCGCACTTGCTTCGTCGATCAAATCAATCGCTTTATCGGGCATGAAACGCTCCGTTAAATAACGATCTGATAATGTCGCTGCTGCAACTAACGCGCGGTCATGAATTCGTACACCGTGGTGTAATTCAAAACGTTCTTTCAATCCACGCAAAATAGAAACCGTATCTTCAACAGAAGGTTCCCGTACCAATACTTGTTGGAAACGACGCTCAAGTGCAGGATCTTTCTCGATATACATCCGGTACTCATCAAGTGTTGTCGCACCGATACAGTACAATTCGCCTCTTGCAAGCATTGGCTTCAACATATTCCCTGCATCCATCGCGCCTTCCGTTTTACCAGCACCGACAATTGTATGGATTTCATCAATGAATAAAATGATTTCTCCCGCGCTGTCTTTAACTTGTTTCAAAACACCTTTCAGACGTTCCTCAAACTCCCCACGATACTTCGCTCCTGCAATCAATGCACTCATATCTAGTTCGAAAATTTGACGATCTTTTAATCCTTCAGGTACGTCCCCTTTTACGATACGTTGGGCTAATCCTTCAACAATCGCTGTTTTACCAACACCCGGTTCCCCAATTAACACGGGATTATTTTTTGTTTTTCTAGATAATATTCGAATGACGTTTCGTATTTCTTCATCCCGGCCAATAACCGGATCCATTTTACCATTTTTCACTTCATCGACTAGATTACGACCGAATTGCTCTAACGGTGTGCGTTGATCTTCTTGTGTGCTGTCCATTCTCATAAACATCCACCTTCCGTCTATTTGACTTTGACTATCTTTGACTAATTTGATTATAGTACGTTTTTCTCCAGAAGTAAATCGTTTTGCTTGGGATCTAACTTATCATTTCACCGATCTTTTTCACAAAAAAAACGCTTGTATAGTACAACCGTTTCAAGTGGTAGACAAAACAAATTGTTAGTAGTGAGTTACTTTATGATTGCTTCGAGATTTATGTATTCAAACGCTACAGAAGAGGACGCTTTCTGGTGTCGCCCCTTCTGCAGCGAGAGCCCATAGATAGATTACACGAATTTTGAGACTTTGAATTTGTGCTTCTTCTTTACTTTTTCAAGTTCAAGTGCAAGGACCAAGTAAAAAGCCGAATATTCCACTCACTACCTTCAGAAGAAAACACCAGTGAAGCGAAGTGCAAGGTGGCGACTCGGGGAGGATTAGCCCGACAGGTGAGACAACCAGGGGAGCAAGAGCCGTTGCGAAGTACGGCTTTTGCGAGTAAAAGCGAAGCGTTAGGAGCACAGTTGCCTTAATTTCTGCACAGACCGCAGAAATTAAGGCAAAGCGAACACTTCGCTGTTCGCTTGGCTCAACGCGGGCCCTCCCGAACGCGTCCGCCTGGAACGCAGTGAAACGGTAGCCTTCCACTCTCCCATTCATTTATCTACAAGTAGTAAATGGTTATACTAATTTTCTTGGTGCGACTACGACTCCATCTTCGTCTGCATAGACATAATGTCCAGGCGTCCACTCAACGTTACCGAAATGCAGCACTTCATCACGTTGACCTTCGCCACGCTTGATACTTTTCACTGGCATGCTTCCGATTGCCATGACACCAATTTCTTGTGTGCCAAGATCCGCTGTATCACGTGCGCATCCGTAGATAATCACACCTGCTAGTTTACGATCTTGCGCGATTTCACCGAGCATGTCCCCCATCAATGCACAGCGTTTTGAACCGCCACCATCCACTACTAGTACATTACCTTCTGGAATTGTCTGAAGTGCTTCTTTCACCAAGACATTATCCTCGAAGACTTTTACTGTAGAAATGGGTCCTGAAAATCGACTATGTTTCCCGTACGACTGAAACTCCACCGTACATACTTGTAATTCATCGATGAAATCATCACACAAATCTGCTGTTTTTACTGACATTTTCCTATTCCCCCTAGAATATTCTGTTTGACGTTACATCTATAGTATTCGACATATTTTTGCAATTCCTTTTTTTTACGACTGAAAGTTTCCATAAAAAAACCATACTGCATGCAGTATGGTTTAACTTTCTTATCGTACGCCAAGTGCCATCTTTGCATAGCGTGACATATTATCGCGAGACCATGGTGGGCTCCAAACGATATTTACTTCTGTATCTTTTACTTCAGGTAGTTCCATTAACTCCTGTTTAATATTTGCTACGATTTGTGGCCCCATTGGACAACCCATGGAAGTCAATGTCATCGTAATTTTCGCTACTCCTTCATCAAGTAGCTCAGCGTTATAAACTAACCCTAAATTGACAATGTCAACTCCCAACTCTGGGTCAATGACGTTTTCTAACGCGCCAAACAAATACTCTTTCATTTCTTCTGCGCTCATCAGAATGCTCCTCTCTGGTGTGTGGTACTTCTATCTTACCAACATACTACCTTGCAATCAAATGCTGTGCAAGCCAATCGACTGCAGTTAGCATTCCAGGCCGTGAAACTGCATGACCCGCTTCTTCTTCAGCCATCCACCGAAGACGCTCTGGATTTCCATTGTACTGTTGCTGAATGTCTGTGTAAAATTCTTTCGTGAACTCAAACGGTACGAGTGTATCCTGTTCGCCATGCCACATAAATAGCGGGCGCTGATTGAGTCTGCTTGGATTTTTCGATAGGTCCACTCGTTCAAGTGCATCAAATAGTTTCTGACGTTCTGCTGGTGTAATAGGTAATTCCTGTCCCCCACGTTCTGCATAAGCGATTTGCCCTGTAGCGAGACGCACGAATGCCGGTGAACCCATCATGACCGAAGCTGTATCAATCCAGTCATAACTTGCCAAACAACCGAATGTCGTGATCCCCCCCATTGACGTCCCCCCCATACCAATCTTCGTCTGTTCATCTACTAGATTTCTTTCCTGCAACTCCTTATAAAGAACGTCCGCTTCTTGAATAGAAGTTAAAACAACTTCCCAAAAACGCAACGACAGATGGAATGAATCCATCGATTCTGAACGTTCTCCATGCAACATCGCTTCTGGTAAAATGACACGCATTCCTCGCCTCGCTAAATTATAGGCATAGTGCAAGTTATGCTCTTTGGCACTATTGAATCCATGAAAAAACATAACGACCGGAACACGCTCTTGCTCCTTTGACTCCTCTACAATATGAAGTACAGGGATATGTTTCCATTGTTCTGTGCGTATAATCATTTCAATTCCCCATTTCTAACGATCCTATACTATTATTTTAGGATAGCAACATCTTCTAAAGAAAACAAAAATAACACCTTATTGTTCGATTTTTTGACTTACTTAATACATAAGGGCTAAACTAGAAAGACAGAATAGACAAATTTAATAGTACTCATACTCGTTAGGAGAGAATTCGTTGAAACCACATTTAATCGTTCTAGACTTAGATGGTACGTTATTGACAGATGAAAAAGTGATTTCACCTAAAACAAAAGAGACCCTGAAAATCGCTGCGTCACAAGGTCATCACGTGATGATCGCCACTGGTCGCCCTTATAGAGCAAGCGAAATTTATTATCAACAACTAGAATTGACTACACCAATCGTGAACTTTAATGGTGCATTTGTTCACCATCCAAATGACCGCTCTTGGCAAACCATTCACGAAACTATTGCATTACCGATCGTTAATGAAGTTGTTGAAGCGATGCAGAACTTTCCCGTAGAAAATATCATTGCGGAAGTGATGGATGATGTCTACGCTCAATACCATGACGAACGATTCTTGGATATCTTGAGCTTCGGTAATCCCCTCATAACGGCGGGCGATCTCCGAACTTCATTGAAAACAGACCCGACTAGCTTACTTATCCAAGCCGATCAACTAACCGTTGATCCGATACGCCAACATCTTGAAGACATCCATGCAGAAGTCATCGATCATAGACGTTGGGGTGCGCCATTTAACATTGTAGAAATCGTCCGCCACGGCCTTAACAAAGCAGTCGGTATTCATGCAGTGTCTAATTGGTTAAACGTGCCAAAAGACCGCATCATCGCATTTGGCGACGAAGACAATGATCTTGAAATGATAGAATATGCGGGATTCGGCGTTGCAATGGGAAACGCGATTGATGAATTGAAATCAATCGCAAATGAAGTTACATCTACTAACAATGAAGACGGTATTTCACTCATATTAGAAGACAGACTTTCTTTAAATAAACTACGAGTCATGTAAGGGGGAAACTAAATGAAAATTTTTGCTGACAGCGCATGTGATCTACCATTATCTTTCTATGAAGAAAACGAAGTAGAGCTATTTCCGTTGAACGTCCTACTAAACGGTAAAGAATATGAAGATATTATAGAAATCAATTCTACTGAAGTATTCGACGCCATACGTCGCGGACAGCAACCAAAAACTTCACAAGTCTCACCTATCAAAATGCTGCAAACATGGAACGACCTCGCTGCGTCCGGTGAAGAAGGCATCTACATCGCTTTCTCCTCACAGCTTTCAGGTACATACCAAACAGCTGTCATGACGAGCGAACAAGTAAAAGAAGAACATCCTTCTTTGAATCTCATCATCATAGACTCTAAATGCGCATCACTTGGCTACGGTATACTCGTTAAAGAAGCGGTGCGACTGCGCAACGAGGGATGTAACGTACAAGAAATCGAACAGAAAATCCGGTTCATGGCTACACATATGGAACATTTATTTACCGTAGAAGATCTGGACTACTTAGCAAAAGGTGGACGTGTTTCTAAAGCGAGTGCGTTTATTGGTGGTCTGCTAAACATCAAGCCTTTACTTCACGTAGAAGACGGCAAGCTCGTACCGATTGAAAAGCATCGCGGACGAAAAAAAATATTACGCCGCATGATTGAAGTGATGGAAGAACGCGGCAGCAATCTAGAACAACAAACAATTGCTATTAGTCACGGAGACGACTTGACTTCCGCTAAAGAATTCCAAGAGATGATTGAGGAAGTCATCCAACCAAAAGCAATTGAACTCTACCAAGTCGGTTCGGTCATTGGTTCCCATGCTGGTCCGGGGACACTTGCATTATTTTTCTTGAATAAAACCGAGTGAATCGAAAAATAAGTAAGAAATACGTATATCATTACTCTGCGTTTTACTGGAACATCTATCCCAATCCACTTATAATTTCAGACTTTCATTAATACATTAAACAGCCCGCCTGCAAATTCGCAGACGGGCTGTTCTTTTATAAATCCGTATTGTTGTTCTGTTTCCCTTTACGTATAACCGCGAATAAGAATAACGTGAACAATATAACAACTAACAAAGAAGCAATCAGATAAGGTGTATTGAAACCATCATCATCTTCCACTAGATAAATCTCTGCAAGTTCTCGTTCAACTACAATATGGTATTCATTATCTTTCGTTTGCTTGATCAAGTCCTGACTTAGTACTCCACGAAGTTTCTTATTCACACCAATTTGAGCAGGATCCATTTGGAAGCTTTTCAATTCAGAAGTGTTGTTAATCGCAATGATCCACTTCTCTTTTTCAGAAGAACGTTCAAAGACAATAAACCCATCTTCATTATGCAATATGTTAAAATCGCCGGTACGTAAAGTTTCTGAGTCATTTCGAAGCGTATTAAGATCGCCAATCCATTCATGCAATTCCATATCCGTCTTGAAGTTGAAGAACGGATGTGATTCCGGTGCTTCTTTACCGTTTACTGCAATCTCTGTTGCGTAAGGTGTCAACGGAACACCCGGAAGCATGAATTGTGCTGTTGTTGCTAATTTCCAGCGTGTCGGTGGGAACTGACGCAACTCGACCATTTTGTAAGTGAAGCGTGGTCCTGTTAAATCGTCTAACTGTAACAATTTCCCTGCGTTGTCGTTCGAGAACACATTAAGCGCAGAGGAATCTGGATTTACTTGAACAAACGCTTCTTGTATAGCCTTACTAGGGACTTCAGCTGGTGTACTGTCGAATGCTGCTTCACTTGACTCATTTGTAATAACGTAGAAGCCTTCATGAGCATCTTTCAACGTAGCGATTAGCTTATTAAGAAATGCCGTATCCGCTCGAT
>NZ_JAPMIW010000001.1:288028-293802 GCF_033088395.1 Sporosarcina sp. GW1-11
TACCGCCGCAGCGATCAATTGATCCTGTACTTCAGTCTTGCTTACATCCCAATCAATCGTGCCTTCATCAGCAGGAAGTGTTGGTAGTTGATTCGCCCATACGTGATCTGAGCTAACACCACCTAGTGGGAAGTCTGCCATAACTTTGAGTTTATTCGCATGCAGTTCAGCGATCAATTCTTTAAATTCTTCTTTCGTACCAAAATGCGGTTCGATTTCCGAATAATCCAATACTTGTTTCCCATCATAAGTTGCGGTCTTAAAAACGGGTCCTAAAGAAATTGTTGTAAAATGCATATCCAAAATGTGTTGCAATCTGTTGCTGATGCCGGCAAAATCTCCGCCATTAAAAACGCTAGGATCTTGCGCGTTAACATCATAATCATTTGATCCTAAGCCGTTATTGAAACGGTCAACAAGTAAATCATAAATACTCTCATCACTGAATGAAGTTTCAGTGGCATACGTGATTGGCTGTGCTATAAATAGGGCGAGCATACAAGCCGCCAGTAGTCCGGTAATTCGTTTCACTGTAGTAAATCCTCCTAACGCAAACTCTTTTATTAGTTTATCAAACGGCTGAAGCGTGTGCCATTCTTTCTTACTAAAACAACTATTGCCAGTCGTAAATACGGCAATCTTGTGAAAACTGAAGTGTAAAAGAGTACAAAAAAAGCAGGAGAAGAATTATACGAATTCCTCCCCCTGCTTAGTGAAATGATTCAATTATCATCTTTCAAAAAGAACTTTGGATCTTGCTGTTTACGCGCACTTAGAAAAACAGAGACCGCAAACATCGCCATCAATAATAGGACAACTAGTAAAAATATCCATCCAGCTTGTGATTCCATTTGCAAGCCTCTCCTTTGATCAAGTGTTATGCGAAAAAGTTAAAGCCAAGTGGTAATTTGAAACCGACATATAAAGTCACAAGCAAGAACACTACAAGTAAAATCCACATAAGTCCTGTATTCTTCCCTTTATTCCCACGAACAAGCACCATTTCCATAAATCCGATCGTTAGAAGACCAAGAATGAATTTAATTCCGTACTGCATAGAATCTAGAGACATATGCGTAAAGAATAGCGCTGCACCCGAGATAATGATTAAAATATAGAACAAACGCAAAATCATATGTGTAATCTTTTTACCCTTCGTTCCTTTAGCCATACTAGCAGATACTAAAAATACTACGATTGCCACTACCCATGTAAAAATATGCATGTGGGTCGTATCAGTTAAAAAACCCATTGTTGCCACCTCATTTTAATCTTTAGTCGATTACTATTTTACCATAGCTATCTATTGACTACTATTCAATTGCTCATATTCTGGTAAATACGAAGTGTACTTATTCGAATCGGTTAACTAAAGTTCCAATTCCTTCGACGGACACTTTTACTGTATCGCCTTTTTTCAAGTACGTTGGCGGATTCATACCTTTGCCTACACCAGCAGGAGTTCCTGTCAAAAGAACATCGCCCGCTTCAAGCGTGACGTATTTAGAAATTTCTGCAATCAAGTCATCAATTTTGAACAACATTGAAGATGTATTGCCATTTTGACGGACTTCATCATTTACTTTTGTAACGAGTGATAAGTTTTGTGGATTTGGAATTTCATCTTTTGTTACGACATAAGGACCCATCGGACATGAACCGTCTAAACTTTTCCCTAAGAAAAACTGTTTATGTTCAGTCTGTACATTACGTGCAGTAATGTCGTTAGCGATCGTATAACCAAACACATAGTCATATGCTAGTTGTTTCGGAATATTTCTACCTGTTTTACTAATAACGACAGCCAATTCACCTTCGTAATCCAATGAATCCGTTACGTCTGCATGAATTGGAAGCGTCTGTTCATCCCCTGCAATTGCTGTAGGAGATTTCGTGAATAACATCAGCTTTTCTGGTGCTTTTGCGCCTAGTTCCTCTGCGTGATCTGCATAGTTCTTACCGACACACAACACGTTTTTCGGTGTGCGTGGGATTGGCGATAGCCATTCAATATCAGTAAATGCATGTTTAAATTGCTCTACTTCTCCTGCTGCTTCTGTTTTCTCCACTAATTTACGAACTAATTCAACGAAATCTAGACCTAGTGATACCGCTTCAATCATTGTTTTAGGAAAATCAGCTTGTTCTTGTGCTTCAGCCATGGCCAAAACGTTCCACACTGCTTCCTCACGTTTTACTTTTGGTCCGAATAAAGTCTGCCCTTCGTAACGGAATGACAATAGTTTCATTTGATTGCCCAACCCTTCCCATGTGTATTCACATACTCCTATGTTACGACAAAAACTAATTTTTTTCCTCTTTATTCACAAAATTCTTCTCATAAGACAACTTACGCCAAATAAATTCCAGTGGTCCCATACGGAATTTGGACAGCCATACTTGGGCAAAAATCAGTTGAATCGCAAAAATGCCAACTGCCAGCATCGTGCCTGTCTCTATATCTACCTTACCATAGAGACCCGCTCCATATGAATAAAATATCAATGTCGCGATAATGGATTGCATAATATACGTCGTAAACGCCATCCGCCCAATGTTCGCAAACGGCTTTGTGATGATTTTTAAAAATGGTATTTGCCAGAGCAACAGGAAGAGCGCCGCATAACCGATCGCAAGTATAGGTCCGCCAACTATTGATTGTACGAGAAAGATATTTTCGAATTTCGGTGCATCCCAATAAGGTATACTTTTCAATACCACGCCTGCTGTAATGAAGGATACCATCACCGCAACTAACTTCCACCTCATTTTAAATATGTTCTCGATCATTTTCCATTTAGAAAATGCAGCACCTAGCATGAGTAAAGGCAAAATAATTACGACAGCTGTGATGGAACCGATCAACTGAAATGTCATAAATTCAATTGCTCGAAATGCGAAGATCTCCCCAAACGTACCTTTAGCATAAGCAGATATTGCCAACTCTATTTGCTGAATATCTACAAAGCCATCCAGCAATGAATTAGCATTACCTTTACGGCTAATGGTCAAGAAGACATACACCAGCAACGTTGGTACGAGATAAAGTACTAACGCTAGCGATAGCAGCCACTTCTTTGGTATACGTACAACCGCGATCATGACAAATCCCATCAACGCGTACGTGAACAAAATATCACCTGACCAGATGAGCAATGCATGAATGAGACCGAACACCATTAAGACGCCAAGACGTCTCGCTATAAAAGGTGCGAACGACGTCTGATTCTTAAGTGACTTCTCATACTGCATATTCAATCCATAACCAAACAGCATCGCAAATAACGGATAAAAACTTGCTTCGATAAATATATCGATCAATTTAAATGTCGACTGTTCACCGGGCGCTGAGAACCACGAATACGGATCCATATACGCGTAAGGCGAATGAAAATGCAGCATATTTGCGATAAAAATTCCAAGCAATGCAATTCCTCTTAAAAAATCGAGTCCTTCAACTCGCTCTGTAAGCGGTGTAGGAGTTAACTTCAAACTTTTTCCTCCTGTAAACTAATAGTTTTTGCCCCATCAAATAAATATAGTAACATCTCTTTGATGTTAATCGAAAGAATTGATTCTAGTACCTTTTTATATAAATTCAACTGCGTTCCGTAACGCGTTTGCATCTCCTTAGCAACCGCCGCGTCCGAAGTGAACCCACTGACGGTATCTGTTTTATAATCGACTAGCACCCATTCTCCGTCCTCTTGGAACAGACAGTCTGCAATACCTTGTAGTAGCTGGAACTCTCCTTGTTCCGCAGGTAGTGCGAACGTGAACGGCATTTCACGCAACATTTCAGGGGCTTGTTGCATACGCTTGCCTAAATCTGTTGTGTAGAACGTCACTATTGCTTCCGAGTCAATGGCAGCGGCTTCCTCTTTCGTCAACAACTCACGCGTCACTAGTTGTTCTACAAAGTCTTTTGCTTGCACAGTAGTTAGCGTCTGTTGCAAATCAAGATGTTGCATAACGGTATGCATCGCAGTTCCAATTTCCGCTTTTGTCAATGAGCGTTTCTGTAAAAACGAAGGGCGATCATGTAAGAATGATGGTCTACTAGCGACGTCAGGTATATGATTTTCAAATGGATCTGCGTCTCCACGTTCGAGTTCCAGCAGTGCCAATCGCTTCAACTCACTAACCGACTGCTTCGAAGACATCTGTACCGCCTGAGCATATGGATAGCGTGTTTCAAAGCGACTACGAACCGCTTCAACTAATTCTTTATCGGCTTCAACCGCTTCGTTGTCGAGCGGAATCCAGTCCTCTACATCCAGTGTATCGGAGTTACGGAATGCAGAAAACGGATACGCATTTACTTCCCAAGACGAAGGATCGTTCATTAATTCTCCTCCAGCCGCTTTGCCGAACTTTCCAAAATCGACATGACGTGCAATCGCAGGACCAATCCAATCCAAATAACCGGTTGCTCGCGAACGTTTATATTCCGGTAAGGGTGCTGATTCATCTAGCAATTGCGCTTCTTGCCACTGCGTCACCGTCTTT
This sequence comes from Sporosarcina sp. GW1-11, assembly GCF_033088395.1. Taxonomy (NCBI): domain Bacteria; kingdom Bacillati; phylum Bacillota; class Bacilli; order Caryophanales; family Caryophanaceae; genus Sporosarcina; species Sporosarcina sp. GW1-11. Next base: position 292,538 of record NZ_JAPMIW010000001.1, read on the forward strand.
TCTATATCTTTGACGGAGGCTATCATCTCCAAATGCTCTTTAGCACGCGTCATCGCTACGTAGAGCACACGCATTTCCTCCGCACGCATTTCTAGCTCCTTCTTCTCTTTCACCGCTAAAAACGGCAATGACGTGAATGTGATGCGTTTATCTGGATCAATTGCTTTAACCGCCAATCCAAAGTGCTGATCAAATAAATACGGATTATGGAAATCCATTTTATTAAACGGACGTCCCATTCCAGCGAGGAATACATACGGAAATTCTAATCCCTTTGATGAGTGAATCGTCATAATGCGCACGACATTTTCCTTTTCACTCATGAAACGCGCTTCGCCAAGATCATCTCCGCGCTTTTGCATACGATCGATGAAACGAAGAAAACGAAATAATCCTCGGAAAGAAGTCTTCTCATAAGCCATCGCCCGGTCATGAAGTGCACGTAAATTCGCTTGGCGCTGTTTTCCGTTCGGCAAAATTCCAACCATTTCATAATAATACGTATCTGAATACACTTGCCAAATCAGTTCAGCGAGTGAACCATGTCTTGCCATATTGCGCCAATCTTCTAAACGTAAGAAAAAGCGCTGTAGTTTTTCTTGCGTCGCTGAATGAATGCCAGCACCACCTGTTTGAACAAATGTTTGAAGCGCCTCGTAAAATGAAACATTACGATTCACTAAACGAATTTGTGCCAGTTCATTTTCCGTCATCCCAACAAACGGCGCGCGCAGTACAGATACAAGAGGAATATCTTGATATGGATTGTCAATGACACGCAATGTATTGAGCATAATCATCACTTCAATCGCATCAAAGTACCCAGAAGATAACTCTACATAAACGGGAATTCCAGCTGCTTTTAGTTCATCTGCAATTTCACTTGACCACGTCATAGAACGCATGAGAATCACTATATCTCGATACTCCAATGGACGTTGTTTGCCACTAAACGCATCCGAAACTTGTTGCTGATCTGCTTGCCACTGCTTAATCTTCTGCGCGATGAAACGTGCTTCTGCTTGCGACTTTTTCATCTCTTGTTGCGCCTCTTGCTCTTCCGAAAACTCCATATCTTCTTCATTCTCATACAGTACAGTCAAGCCTGCCGATACGTCTTTTTCAGGATATTGCGCACCATACTTCAATGCAGCCGCTTCATCGTATTCAATTTCTCCGACACGCGTGCCCATAATCTGTCTAAAGATATAGTTCGTTGCGTCAAGCACTTCTTTACGGCTACGGAAATTGGCATTCAAGTCGAT